>DAIOUP010000008.1:0-15019 GCA_036759465.1 Bacteroidales bacterium | reverse complement strand
GTTGTGCACCACCGGCCGGTAGATGTAAAAGTAAAAGTTGTAGCGGGGCATGGTGCTGAAGCGCGACGAAATCATGCGCGTGCCATCGGCGCCTTCCCAAAGGAATTCAGCCTTAGGGCTATCGAGGCTGTTGATGCCCCTGTAGAACATAATAAGGTTGATATTGAACTGCTTATAAATTTGTGGGAGCTGAGAGATTTGCCCCCAAGAAAAGGGCGAGTAACCTATTTTGGAAACGCCCCCGTTGGCCTTGCTCACCTTATGGCCAATGAGCAGGTTGCGCACCAGGTTTTCGCCACCCACCTGAAACTCCTCGGGCAGAATATACCACGGGCCGTGCAACAAACGGTTTTCGCGCGTAAGCTCTTCAATGCGTGAGCGGTTTTGTGGTTTAATTTCGAGATAATCTTTCAGCACTATGCTCTGGCTGTCGAGGTGGAAGGCGCGGTATTCGGGTTCGGTTTCCAGAATGTATATTACTGCATCGATCATATCGACCAGCATTTGCCTGTTGCGCTGAAAAGGAAAGCGCCATTCGCGGTCCCAGTGGGTGTTGGAGATAAGATGAAAGACAGAATTTTTATAGTTCATAGGATTGCAAAGAAGTAACTTATGATTTCAGATAAAGATTATGATCGATAATAACTTCGGGAATGCCTCCATGGGCAATGTGAGTGGCGGCGGCAAAATCGTGCCCTTTGGTCTGTGCAAATGGAACCGCCACACAACAACCGATTCCGGCTGCACGAATGGCAACTGTGCCACTTTGGCTGTCTTCGAAACCGATGACCTCACTAAAATCCGGCGGCATTAGCCCGGCTTTGTGCAGTGCAATGCTGTAAAGGTCGCGGTGGGGTTTCAGACGAATTTCGTTGGAATCGGACGCGGTTACAAAAGCGTCGTACCAATGGTGGTAATTGCTGCAGGCTTGGGTAATGGCTCTTTTTCGGGCTTCACTCAAATCGCTGGCAGCTATGGTTTCGGCCAGCACCTGCATCACCTGACGGATTACAATATCAGCTTCGTAAAAGATGGATGAAGTTACGAGGCCAAGCTTTACGGGCTGTCGCTCAAAAGTCAGGGATAGCTCGTTTAAACGTTTGATTAATATGTTTTTATGCCTTTCATCAACTTCTTTTCCGGTACTTCGCCTGTAATCATCGAAGAGCAGTGGAGCAAGGCGATGGGCCTCATCGCCCAGCCAGCCTTTGAGCAAGGGAAGCAAAAAGGTGATGCCGGGCATGGGTGAAATCAGGTGCCCCGAGGCATGGGCATCGCCAAACACCATAAGGCGCACTTCGGCAGTATTGCCGCTGCTGAGCAAGGCGAGAATTCGATGATAGGTTTCATAGTAAATATCGATACCAAGGCTGACCAGCAGGGTAAAGTCGCCCAGCAGTAGCTGTGGCATCAGCAGCCCGCTTAAATCGACGGAAACATCACTGGCGCTGAGCTTATTCACTGCATCGGCCAGACCGGTTTTGCGCAGGTTTTGAACCACTTCGGCCTTTCGCTGATCATCGTTTCCGTGACGCAGCGTCCACCATGCAGCTTCGGAAAATGCCTTTGCCACAGCTTCATGCCTGATCCGGCTTTTATACTTCGTCAGTAGATACTCCACATGGCGTGTAGTGCTGTTGCCGATGATGAACGGAAGGTCAGCGTGATGGTCGATGCCTTCCCAATCGCGTTTTCTCAGAAGCCCGCTCATGCGCCTAATCATATACTCGAGCGAGTGGATGCAAAGGACTTCGGTTGTGGTTGTAGTGCCATCCATATCCATCATGGCGGCCTTCAGGGTTTCGGGACGGTGTATTCGCGGTGCCAGTGGATAATACTCCACCGGCGGATAAATGTAGCCGGGGTTTCTTACCTCGGCAAATTCGTCGTGATGGGCTGTAATTGTTTGCACTACCCTGTTTTGGTCCACAATCATATAATGTTCTGTTTATTCTGTTGCATGTTTTCGAAAAGACTTTTACCAGCTGAGAGTAATGTTCTCACTTCGTCTTCCGATTGTCCTTCGGCATAAATTCGCACCATGGGCTCGGTTTCCGACACCCGCAGCAGCAACCATCGCTCGGGGCCTTCGAGCCTGATTTTTAATCCATTGATGATGCCTCGGCTACTGCTGTAATGCTGCAACTGCTGCACTGAAAAACCTGCAATGGCCTGTGGAGGTTTTTTTTCCAGGATCGAAAGTATCTTGTGCCGACGCTCGTCGTGGTTGTGCCAGTCGATGCGGTCGTAGCAGATGCGGCCAAGCCTGTTCTGCTGTAGGTCGAGCAATGAGGATAGTTTGGTGTGCCCTTGCACTGCAAGCATTTCGAGCATCATGAGGGCCGAAAACACGCCGTCGCGCTCGGGAAGGTGATGGCCGAAACCAAAACCACCTGATTCTTCAGCGCCAAAGGAGGCCTGGTGCTCCATCATAGCCTCGGCCACATATTTGAAACCCACCTGAACGTCAATCACCTGGTTTTCAGTGGCAAGCCGGAGCATTTTGTCGGTAACGGAGGCTGTTTTGACAAGTGGGCCATCGAGCTTTCTGTAGTTTTTGACGTAGTAAGCAAGCGCCAGAATGACTTCCTGAATGTTGACATACTGCCCATTTTCGTCCATCACGCCCAGTCGGTCGGCATCGCCATCGGTGGCCAGTCCGATGCCGAAACTTCCTGCCTGAATAAATTCGGACAGTGGTTTTAGGTTGGAGGCGATGGGTTCGGCCAAACGTCCCCCGAAGTCGGTAAGTGGCACTCCGGCAATGGTTTTTGCCGGTACATCATGCTTGCTCAGAATTTCTTCGAGTAACCTTGCTCCTGCTCCATGGATGGAATCAATAGCAATGATAAAACCCGATTGCTTAATCGTGTTGAAATCAATCTGTCGTTCAAGGTATTCGATATAAGGACTGATCAGGTCAGATCTCGGCGGGGTTTCGGCCATTTTTACCTGATTTTGACCGATGAGGGCCTCCACCTTGGCTGTTTCTTCGGTGTAAAAAGGACTTCCGGCGGACGATTTGAACTTGATGCCGTTGTATTGCGGGGGATTATGCGAAGCGGTGATCATCACCCCGGCGGCCCTGAGCCGAAAACAATGAAACGAAACCACAGGGGTAGGCACAATGCAATGGCTGAGCAAAACATCCATTTTGTTGGCATACAGCACAGCAGCAAACAGCTCAGCAAACTGATCCGAGTGAAGACGGCCATCGAAACCTATAACTACTGTGCTGATTTTTTGAAGCTTGCAGTAGTCGGCGAAGGCTTGTGCCACCAGCGAAACTGATTGCCGGTTGATGCCCTGGTGCAACAATGCGCGCCAGCCATCGGTGCCGAAGATGATGTTATGCGGATTGCTCATTTAATCGAGGTTATGTGCAAGATGTTCGCGTACAAGAATATATGGCACATCATCGGGGTTTTGCTTATACCTTACGGCCAGGGCAGCTGCCACACCACATGCTTCGCCGGTGGCCGATGCGGTGGGTTGTATGCGCAGGGCGGCATGCCCTTCGCGGGTCGAGCCTATGCAGCGTCCGGACACAAAGAGGTTGTCCGACTGAGCCACCCGAAGCGAGCGCAATGGCACCTCGTAATAATCGCCTTCCTGCAGCTCATCCATGCGGCTTTCTTCGTCTTTCTGGCCATGGATGTCAATACCATAGCAAGCCCGGGCGATGGCGTCAGTAAATTTGGCTCCCGACAGGATGTCGTGTCCGTTGACCATGTATTGGGCAACAGCCCTGCGCGTTTCGCGCACGCCAACCTGCACTGCGGTGTCGATCAGATAAGCCTTTTCGAAGCCCGGCACATCGCGATTCAGAAAATCGACGATCTGGGCCACCTGCCGGTGCCCTTCCTGTTCGGCCAGAGTGAGCGAATAGCTTGTAGTGGGGTCGATACCAAGAATGTTGGTCGTGTTGAACGAGCCCTCGCCCGACGAAGGCAGGGTAGTGAAAAACACGTAATCCACATCGTCAGGAAAACGGCCTTCATCTTTGGCCTTCTTTATCAATCCTTTGTATCCGGCAATGCTGATGATGCGCGAAAAGTCAAAGTTAAAATCCATCCAGGGCAGAAAGTCGTCGGGGTGCTGGGCGCTGTACTCGGCTGTTCGTTTGACATTGATACCGCCCATACGGAAGAAGAGGGTAAGGGCCTGCAGTCTGCCGGTGTTTTCGTCGCCTTTTAGCCACGGGAAACCGCCCAAAGCTATCAATTGTGCATCGCCGGTAGTGTCGATAAACTGGCTTGCCTCTATGATACGGTAGCCTGCAGGGCCAATCAGCTTTACGCCTGTTATCTTCCCGCCATTACGATATACTTCGGTAACGTCGGCATTGTAAGCTACATGGACACCGGCCTCAACCAGCATCTGGTTGGCTACTGCCCTGAAAGCCCAGGAATAAAAGCCATTGTCGATCATGCCGCCCGTTTGGCGCATGCGGTTTTCGATTTCGAGATAGATGCCCCGCACCAGGTTTTTACCACCGGTAACCGACTTCATGAAAGGCGAAACCATGCCCGCCGACGACATACCGCCGGGAAAGGGATAATGCTCTGCCAGAAGCACCGAAACGCCCAGTCTTGCGGCGGCCACGGCTGCAGAGATGCCTGCAATGCCTGCCCCCGCAACCACTATGTCATACTTGTCGAATTGCATCGCTAAACCATTTTGTTATATTTTGAGGTCGGGTGATAGCCGTGCCAACCACCACCGACCATGCTCCGGCTTTGATGGCTGCAGCCGCTGTTTCCGGGCTGTTGAAACGCCCCTCGGCCACCACAGGTAATTGATTTCCAAGAAGATTTATCAGACTGTGTAACAGATCCCAGTCGGGAACATCGTGCGCTAAGTGCTGTGTTTCGGGTGTGTAGCCGCTCAGGGTGGTCGAAATGCAGTGTGCACCGGCAAGGGCGCAGGCCTGTGCTTCGTTGGCTGTGGCAATGTCGGCCATCACCAGTACATCGTATTTGTTGACGATGTGGCTTATAAATTCCGGTCCGCTCATACCCTCGCGTGAGCGGAAAGTGCCATCGATGGCCACGATGTCGCAGCCCGAATGAATCAAAGCTTCTACTTCCGCCTCGCTGCCCGTAATGCGCACAAAGCCGTCGTCAAAATACGATTTTACGAGGCCAATGAGCGGCAGGGGCACCATTTTCCTGATGGCTGCAGCCTTGGCCACCCCTTCGGTGCGAATGCCGACAGCACCACCTTTCCAGGCCGTCCAGGCAAACTTGGCCACGTCGGTGGGATTGTTGAAAGGCGAGCCGCCCTCGGCCTGACACGAAACGATGAGGCCTCTTTTGAGCCGATCGAAAATATTTGATACAACGGTGTTCATTGTGTTATTCATGTGTCGGCCAGCTTTATTTCGGGATAAACCGGTATCATCATGATGCGTGAGCGATATTTACTCCAGCCCTCAATGGAAAGACGGTTGAGCTCGCGGTTGAAAGTGTTGTCAAGCTCCGAACCTTTCACTCTGCGCAACGAAATAATAAGGTAACGGCCAATGGCAGTTTCGATGTTGCGTACCAGATTGAAGCCGGGCATTTTTGCAGGCAACGGATCGGTGAAGAGTGCATGGATGAGCATGTTGTAGTCCTTGACGGGTTGTATGCCCGAAAAGGGGATGTTGTCAGCATGATTTTCAACGGCACCGGCACGAAAGCTGATCAGGCCTTCCCGACCGAAAAAATTCACTTCCAGTTCTTTATTGAGGTTTTCAATGCCGGCGGGCATCACATGAAACAAGGCCGCGATTCCCGACTCGTTGATCCACTCCCAGCAGATTCGTTTGATGATCTCGGGGTGCAATAAAATTCCCGAGCTGCTTTGGTGGAGTATGCCAAAGGGCAAGGCTGCGGCACGACTGACCAATTTTTGCTCCAGGCTGTCTTCGCTTGTGGATGTTGTGCCAAAAAAAGCGGAAAGCGATTCGGTGTGTTTACCACCGGGAAAACCAAAGCGCGACGCCAATAATACGCTTTTCCCGCTGTTTTTCAAACTGATAGCCCTTGCTATGCCTCTGGGGCTACTGCCCCAGACAATAATGTCGTATCTGGTTTCCATATTCTATTTTTTTCTCACAGCAAGCACCACTGCCGGCTCCTGCGGGTCGATACCCTTGAGGTCGTATTCCACCAGCGAGAGGATCTGGCTCAATTCGAGCAGTCCCGACATGTCTATGATTTTACCCGAGACCACCACAAAAACGTCGGGCATGAGTTCGCCCCCGTCGCCATAAGAGCGAAGCTCGGCAATGAGTTCGGATACAATGCCTTTTACCGCCTCCACGCTGCTGTTGCGCAATACCGCATTATCGAACTTGCGGCGCACTACACCGTCGCGTGTGATAATCAGGGCCGGACGGATGGTTTCGGCTACCAGTCCAAAAAAGTGCTTGCGGATGCGTTCGTAGCCCACTACAGCCAAAAGGTTGGTCTTGCCGTAAAGCTGAAGCTGTGCGGTTTTTACTTTCAAGGCTTCCGACGCCGCTGCAAGCAGCTCGTTTTCTGTTAATTGCACTCCCTTTCTGTCAGTGCCCAGGTCGCTCGATCCGGTGGCAATGGCAATAACCTTTTTGTTGGCATTGTCGATTTCCACCTGCACTTCTACCGATTCGGGACTTGCACCCATGCTGATCACCGATTCGTAGGCTTGCTGCCGGATGCGGATGATATCGCTTTCGGTGGGGTTGATGATGCTGCGTTCCACCGTGTCGCGAATCATGCCCATGGCTGCGCCTATAGCTGAGATGACCTCGGCGTTTTCTGCTATTTCGTGCTTTATATTCATATGCTTTGCCGCATGGGGAACAATGGCGCTGGCCCCTCCGCCACCGCCGTACATGACCACAAAGCCGGGGTCGAGTTTATACTCACGGATTAGACTTTTCACTACCGCTTCCACCTTGCGCGAGGTAATCTCAAGGATGCTCTCTGCCAGCTGTTTGGGCTGGGCGCCAATGCGCCGGGCCACGTTTTCAACGGCGCTTTTTACGGCTTTCAGGTTGGCTTCGCCATGGCCTACGGCTTTCACCAGACCCAGATAGTATGATGCTGCGGTGGGGGTAATGGTATAGCTGCCATCTTTGCGTTTGATTTTCAGATAGTCGGAAGGGTCGCCTTTTTTGGGGCAAATGGTTTCGAGTTCAATATCATCGAAGTCGTGGTCGGTGGCGTAAGCCGAATAGGAAAGGTTGGCAATGTGGGCGCTGCGAGGCCCGACATCGTGTACCTTGTTTTTGTGTATGCGTGGCACCGAGCCTCCGGCCACCCCAATGGTGCGCACATCTATCGTCTTAACGCTCAGGCGATTGTTGCCAATCTGAGCAGTTTTCACCTGAGGCATACCGTTTTTAATGACCGATATATCGCTTGAGGTACCACCAACTTCCACAAAAATGCCATCGGAAATGCGGGCATACATCAGGGCCGCCGCAACACCTGCTGCCGGTCCGGAAAGCATGGTGAGTATTGGCCTTTTACGCATTTCGTTCACATCCATGATGCCACCATCGGAGCGCATGACCATGAGTGGCGCCCTGATACCGCTTTCGCGCACGGCCATTTCGGTCAGATCGGCCGTTTCGATCATTTTGGGCATCATACTGGCGTTGACGATAGCAGTGCGTGTGCGCACCCGCATTCCATAGAGCTGGCTGAGGTCGCAGGCGGCCGTGGCCATCACGCCCATGCGGGATGCTATCTCAAGCACCAGTTTCTCGTGGCGGTTGTTGTCGGGACCAAAAGCTTCGCTGGCCACAAACACTTTTGCTCCTTCGCCCAGCATTCGTCTTATGGCCTGTTCTATCTCGTTTTCTGCGATTTCGTGCTTTATATTGAAAAAGGCGAACGACACAGGGAGTATCTTTCCAGGAGCCAGCTCAACGTCGTCAAGCATGGCCTGCTTTCGCGCCAGCCGACCTTCGAGGCCGCGGCCAAAAGCCAGCACTCCTACGGGGGCCACGTCGCCCTCAAGCAGTGCATTGGTGGCCTGGGTAGTACTGTGTGCAATCAGGACAATTTCTTCGGGGCTTATGCCGGCCTTATCAATAAGTTTTTTCATGCTGGCTACCACGCCTTCAGCCACCCCCTGATGCGAATCGTGGGTAGTGGGCACACAAGCCTTCCCAATCACACTGAACGATTGCACTTCTACAGCAACGGCATGGGTGAAGGTGCCGCCAACGTCGATTCCTATCTTGATCTTTCTCATGGCTCAACAGTTTATCAGAAATACATGACCGCTGCAATAATCAACCCCAAAAAGGCAAACACCCAGGCAAAAGGTAAGGTGTTGTAAAGTATCTTATGCACATCCACCTTCATCTCGTTGGCAATCCAAACGTTCTGGATGTTGGTGGGATCGCTGATGCCTTGCAGCTGACCTACCGACCAGAGCATGCCGAGGATGGCCCCCGAAGGCATTCCGGCAGCCATCATTACCGAGGCAATGCCGAAACCCATCCCCCACACATTGAGCGGACCGCGATAGAGGGCCAATGGCGCCAGCAGCGTGAAGGTGATCACATACATCAGGCCATTGCCGGGGATAATGGTCTTCACCAGCGGAATCATCAGCGAGCGCACTGGCCACTCGGCGATGCCGTAGTGTTCCATCAGGTATTCGGCCGATATCTCTTTCGGGCCGAGCACAGCCACCAGCAGCCATCCAATGCCGAACATGAGTATGACGGCCGGCATGACGATGGAAGAACCTTCGATGAGCGATTTGATGAGGATGGTTTTATGGTCGCGGCGGTAAGTAATCAGGTAGGCGTAGAGGATGGCCAGGATGAACGCGGCCAGGAAGTTGACGTGGAAGAACAGGATGAGCACCAGCGGAATAATAGGCGTGAATATGGCTGTCCAGTGGATAGAGGCCTGGGCACTGCTTCGGTTCAGAAAAGCCCGGTAAACGGCATTGCCGTAAAGCATCATGATTATAGCAAGGAAAAGGTAGTAGACTATTTTGCCGGCAATTTCGATAATGGGTTGATATTGAGGTAGGGTATTCAGGTGTTGAATGCCCCAAACCACCAGTCCGATACCGAGGGCCGATAGGGCCATCATGCCCAGGTTGCGGGCAATGTTGCCGGCAGTGAGCGAAAAACCGTCGCGGTAGAGCTGCACTACTATATAAACCAGCGAGCCTCCGAAAACCACACCGAAAAGCGAGAGGATAAAGCGCACCACTTCCCACTGGGTGAGACCCAGCGAGTTCATGTAGAGCGACCAGTTGCCTACGTTGAACATGCCGCCGATGTTTACGCCCATAAGCATGATCACACCCGCCGTAAGCCGCCCAATGCCCACCGATGTGAGGATGGGCAATACAATGGCGCCCACCATGATCATGGCACCCAGTCCACCTAATGTGGTGAACAGCAGTATGATAAACAAAAACATCACCAGAGCTATCACTAAAGGGTTGTCGCCCGAGAGTTCGGCGCCCTTTTTAATAAAACCTTCTGCAATGCCGGTTTTCTGCATCATGATGCTGAGCACGCCCCCAAACATGGAGATGATGATGGGCTCAGTGAGACGAAATGAGCCTTCGCCTATCACATAGGTGAAAATATCGTTGGCCGACAGCCCCGACACCAGGGCTATGAGTATGGCCAATACCGGCATGGCCAGCAGGGCAGGCCAGATGCGCTTGGACATCATGCCCGTGATGAACAGGAAGACGACCAGCAGAGCAATCCCTTGAACGAGTTCCATAGGACGGGTTTTTCAGGGTTTATAAATGGTTTTCAGGTAGTCGGCATAGCGGTGCAGTCCTTCGTAGAAGAAATACACCTCGCCTTCCAGTCCCATGCGTCGGTTTTCTTCGATCATGTAGCGGAAGTATTCCTCCGAAGGCTGCCAGTCGCCAACGCGAATAAGCACACCGGGCACGAGCAGATGGCGTTTTTCGGGAAGGATGTAGTTGTAAGTAGCTTCGAGCGTGCGGGTATAAAAGGCGCTGTCTTTGCGGTAAACCTGCGGCACCACCATATCCACCCAGCCAAAGTTGACCCATGTGGGCCAGTCCTGCAGGTATTCCTCCTTCGACCAGGGGAAGATGCTGGGCGACATGCTGACGATACAGCCGGGTTTGATGGCCTTCACTTCCTTGTAGAGTCTTTCGGCGAAATGGTTGAGTTTTTCGGCACGCCATTGCACCCAATTGAAGTCTTTGTGATAAGCCGGCGGGGCTTGTCCGAAGTTATCGGCTTTATAGGCTTCAATAACAGCGGGGTTGTAGCCGCCTTCGCTGGGCATGGCCGGAAGGCGGTCGTCGCCCTGAACGCCGTCGATGTTGTAGTTGTGCACCACTTCGAGCACCAGCGAAAGCATAAAGCCCTGCACCTCGGGGTCGAGGGCGTTCATCCATTCAAAGCCGTTCTTTGTGGTAAGGCGGCCCCGTGCGTCGAGCGATGCCCAAAGAGGCTTCTTCTGAAGCAGAATGCCGCCGTTTTCGCTGTAGCTCGACGAAAATCCAAACTCGAACCAGGCAATTACCTTAATGCCGTATTTGTGCGCCTCGTCTATCACTTCCTGCAGGGGATCGCGGCCCGTGTTTTCAGGATCGAGTGCCGGATCGAGCTCAAAACCGGTGAAAGCTTTCATTACCTGCGAACGATACATGGTCATGGCCTTGTTCCAGGTAACCACCAAAATGGTGTTCAGTCCCAGCTCGTGACAGGTTCGCACAGCCTGTTTTACTTTATCGTGACTGTAAAGGGCATCGCTGGCCACGTTGGTAAGCCACACGCCCCGAACGGGCTCGTTGTAGCCCATCACGTATTTCTTTGTTTCATTGCTTTTGTGCTCGGCAGCTGCCTGGCATCCTGCAACAAAAGCCAGAAGCAGCAACATTAATGCCTTGATTTTCATGTTTTCCAGTATAGCTTTTTATTTGTAAACCATTGTGTCGCCAGCAACATGAGCAATGTGAGCACCAATCCCCTCAGTACACCCAGCCAGGGCTGCGACAGATGCCATCCATCCATCCATGGCAGCAGTTGTGCAAACTGCAGCAAGGGTGCAATAGCGTAGCTGACTACCACATAGCCTATCATGGGATTCATTCCGGCTTTTTCTATGATTGCCAGTCGCGCCGACCAGGTTCTTAACGAACAGATGTGCCTGAATACCAGCAGCGAAAACCCCGAAAGGCCTGCTGTAAGCAAGAGGTAGCTGTAAGTGGAAGGGTCCTTTTTAATGCCGCCTTCCCAGGCCTCGAAAATGGTGCCCAGCAGCAACCATGCATAGCTCCACAATGCAATGCTCAGGTCTTTGCCATGAAGAGATTTGAATAATGTCTTGTGATTGAGCAATATAAGCCCAAATATCAGGTTGATTGCCCAGAACAGGTTGAGCTGCCGGGCAAATAAAAGCCAGGTATTCGCAACGATTACTGCAGCAAAGATTATGGCAGCAGCATTGCCTATGGCTGGTTTTGCTTTATTGCTCCGCAGCAGGTCGCCGGCCAGCATACCAGGTATGAGTATGAGCAGGTATTTGAGAAACTCCGGATTGTAAAATACGGTTTTGCAGAGGTCGCCAATGGGTTTTAGTGTCTCTTTGAGCCATGGAAACCACGCGGCCAGTGTTTTTGCGGGTGTAAAGCTCCACAGCCATTGATTGACCGAACCTTCCACCCCGTGGGTGAGCCGCCAGGTGATAACAAATGCCAATATGGCAAGCCTTGTCAGGGGTTTTTCGCGTGTGAGCAGCCAAATGATGCCGCCAATTAAGGCAAGATTCGCCAGCACAAGTATGATGATATCGTTTTTGTTAAACGAAAATGGCAAATCCAGGACGAGGTGTCTGATCACCAGCAGGCCTATCATCAGCACATAACCGCCTGCTTCAGCGGTTTTTTGCCATGCATGGCTGATTGGGAGCTTTCCAAATGCAAGGAAAAAAGCAACAAATGCCAGAAGTGCTGCCGCCCAGGGGTAATAGCCTTCCATGCCGGCATAGTGCCATGGCGAAAGCTGTCCCAGCATGATTGCAAAAACGAAAAGCCGTATAGCCCTGATGGTATTTTTTCGAATGATTGATGCAAAGGTTGATCCATTTTCGGTTCGGTTACCTAGCGAAAAAGGAATGGCCACTCCCATTGCGAAAATGAAAAACGGAAACACAAGATCCACCCAGGTGATGCCCGGCAGATCGGGATTGAACTTAAAATCCGGCGGTGCAATCTGGGCATGATAGAGCCATGCAGGCAATGCGGCATTGCGCGAAATAGTGCCCGAAAGCACCATACCCACAATGGCAAGCCCCCTCAATACATCCACACTGCGCTCCCTCATGGCCCGTTCAAGTTCAGAAATTTGGAAAGATGGCCGGCGCTGAGTACATGGCCTTGATCACCTTTCGGATACGGGCATCGCCCAGCGGTGTGTTGTAGAAAAACGACTCGCCCGGAATGCCTACCTGACGATTGTATTTGATCTGCTCCGCGATGAGTTCGGGGTCGGTGAGGCCGGCAGAACCATAAAGAATAAGGCCCGGCGCCAGGCGTTGCTTGTTGCCGTCGCTGTTGGCCATAAAATAGTTGAGCATTTCGTCAACCGTTGACCGATAGCCCTGGATAGTGTAGCGATAGCATTGCACCATCATCACCTGCACATTGTTCTGGCTCAGCCATACAGGCCATTCCTGCATCAGGTTTTCGAAGGCCCAGGGGTAGGGATTGGGTGAGGAGGCAACGAGGACGTGAGGTTTGGCGGCTTTCACGGTTTGGTAGAGCGTGCCGGCAAAAGTGTTGAGGATGTTGGCGCGCCAGCGCACCCACTGCCAGTTGTTGGGGTCGTTGGGCGGATTGGCCCCATTGTGTTCGGCTTTGTAACGGTTTACTGTGTACTCGTCGTATCCTGCATTGCGCGGCATGGCAGGCAAGCGGTCGTCGCCCTGCACCCCGTCGATGTCGTAATTGTTTACGGCCTCCATGATGAGGTCGAGAATAAACTGTTGCACCTCAGGGTTATAGGCGTTGTAATAAAAGTCGGAGTTGTTGTAATTGGACGCCTGACCAGCATTGTTAATGCCCAGCCAATGCGGGCGTACCGCCAGAATGCGATCGTTTTGCGGGGTGGGTGCCGAGCCCCAGCGAGCCATAAATCCATATTCGTACCATAGAATCACCTTTAGGCCTTCGGCATGGGCCACGGTGATCAGATCGGCCAGCGGGTCGTTGGTGAGACCGCTGTATTCCGGTGTAAACATTCCCTCACGTGCATTGGCATATGTAGAATTTGCTGCAAGGGTGGGACTGGGGTAGAGCGTACGCGTTTTAGCCCAGGCACAAACATACAAGGCGTTGAAATTAAGCTCTTTCGCCATTGCAACCCCGGCCTGAATGTTGGGCAGACTGGTAAGGAAAGGCGTATGTGTGGGGTCGGGAATCCAAAAGCCGCGTATAGCCGTTTCCTGTGGCAGTACAGTGGTGTTGATGGTGTATTGCCTTGTAGTTCCGTCTTCGGCGGTTACCACCACAGGCAGCGGTTGGCTGAGGTTGACGGTGCTGCCGCTGGCCGGCTGAACAGTAGCAAAAGGCGACACATCCATTTGGATCAGCACCTCGTTGAGGTTGGTGCCGAAAGGCACTTCAAGGGCAATATTATTCCCGCTGATCTGGCCCATGCGGAAGAGATCGGGGAATCGCACCGCCAAAAGCTGGTTCTGATTGCTTGCCTGAAAGGTAACTGTTGCGGTATAGCGTACGATTTCGGCGCCTTTGCGCAGCGAAAACTCCAGCGGGTTGCTGAAATCATAGGCAAAGCCCGAAGGCGGCGTCAGGGTAGCGCCTTCGTTGTAGGTAACCGTAACCTGCAGGTTTCTGATATTGGCACTGCGCGGAATGGCTGCCGTAATGGTTTTGTTCTGCTGGTTAATGGTGGCCGTGATGGCCGGATTCAAACCGCTGAAGACAAAACTTTTTATCATCAGGGTGTCCACCGGATCAGGGTCAGGGTCGGGCTTAGGCGGATCGTTTTTCTTGCAGGCCACGGCGCTGAGCAGGCCAAGCACCAGGAACAGGTAAAGCAGGCTACGTTTCATGGTGTTTTGTATTTAAGTCCGAAGGACCTGTTCGGTCCTCCGGACGATCTTTATCGATATAATTAAGCGTTAATTCGAGAACTGGTGTACGATGAACCCGTTGTTAAGACCAAAGCTCATGGCGCGGGGCTTGCCATCGGCACCAAAGCCTACCTGATGCGTAGCACCTACCCACACCGCTGCGGCAGCTCCAAAGTTGTGTCTGAACACGCGCTTCTGAGCTATGTTATTGTTGTTCAGGTTACTGAGTTTTTGTACAATGCCAGTGCCTTCGGTGATGTTGATAATGTCGTAGTAGATTCCTTTGTCGGCTGCCGTCGAGCCTTCCCATTCGCGGTTAACCACATAGGAGAGGTACAGTCCGCCGTTGTAATCCCAAACACGGAAATCGTAAGAGCGCGATTGAATCATTGGTTCTGACGATTCATACAGGAACGTGCCATCATACTTCATAACGGCAACGCCCATTTCGGCGCCTGTAACCAGCAGTTTGTCTGCCTCACCAGGAATTGCGCTCACACGGCCATACTGACCCATGCGAAGCGCTACTGTGGGCGTAACGGGCAACACTGTAGGTCCGCTCAACTGACCGTTGTTGAAGTTCCATAAGTAGAACTCGCTGGCATTGTTGGGCCATGCAAAGTTGGAGGCAAAGATGTAGCCGTTTTGCGGCGGATTGCCAATAACGGAAATGGCATCGCCAAGACGAATGTTGGAGGCGGGAACTGTATAGCTCAGAATAAGTTCAGGGGTAGGGTCATCACGGCCATCCCATTTATAAACTTTGAATACCTGCTCGGGGTTCATCACCATATTGGAAAGGAAAATTTTTCCATCTACAACCCTGACATCCGACAAAAGCCATGTTCCGCCCGAAACTACGTCAGTAAGTGGCATTTCGGTTGGATCTGCAGTGGGCGTGTTCATATCCCACACATACAGGT
>DAIOUP010000007.1:0-15662 GCA_036759465.1 Bacteroidales bacterium | reverse complement strand
GTGCTCGACATTTTTATGGATGCAGAAAACAGGATATGGCTTGCCACCGGAAACGGACTGGCCCTTTACCGTCCCGAAACGGACGACTTCAAAACATACAGATCTGACGATAATTACGGTGGAAACCGGCTTTTTTCGATACGGCCGGATGCCTTGGGTCGACTTTGGCTGGGAACGAGAGGAGGAGGGATCATGATGTTCGATCCTGAACAGGAAACTTTTACAACCTATACCGAGCGCGAAGGCTTATCCAACAATGTCGCCTATATGGCTTTGAGCGATAAGTCGGGAAACGTTTGGATTTCAACGAACTGGGGGCTCACACGACTCGACACCAAAACCGGCGTTTTCACGGCATTCGAAGTCAGCGACGGCTTGCAAAGCAATGAATTTAATTTCAACGCCGGCTTGCTGTCGGGCGATGGCCAGCTGTTTTTTGGTGGTATGAACGGTTTCACCATGTTTTATCCTGAAGATATCGTGCAGAATACCAGTCCGGCGCGCATCATCGTGACCACGTTTAAATTGCTCAACCAGCTTCAATTCAGGCAGTTGTGCAATGGCGACACCTTACGGTTGCGGCATGACGAGAACTTCTTTGGGTTTGAGTTTGCGGCGCTCGATTATGCCAATAGCAATAAAATCAAATACCGTTTCAAGCTTGAAAACCACAACGACAACTGGGTTGAGCGGCCTTCGGGTCAGCGCTACGCCGAGTTTGCCAGAGTAAGCCCGGGCATTTACCGCTTCACTGTTCAGTCAACCAATGCCGAAGGCGTTTGGACCGACAATACCATCTCCATCCACATCATCGTTTACCCGCCCTGGTATCAGACCTGTTGGTTCAGGGCTTTGCTGATAATGGCGGGTATCATATTGTTCTATCTTTTTCTGTTCCTTAGGCTCAGGTCGGTCAGGCGCAAACATCAGGATGAGAAACGTTATCTCGAATATCAGAAAAAAACTAACGAGTTGGAACAGAAGGCTTTGCAACTTCAGATGAACCCCCATTTCCTTTTCAACAGCCTCAACAGCATTCAGAGCTTTGTGTTGAAAAACGATATTGACAACGCCATTCGATACCTATCCAAATTTTCGCAACTTATGCGCCGAACGCTCAACCACAGCAAGGAAAGCTCCATTCCTTTGCAGGACGAACTGGAGGCCATCAGGCTTTACCTTGAAATTGAGCAGCTCAGGTTCGAGAATAAATTCGAATACTACATAACACTCGATCCTGCAATTGACGAGCAGTTTGTCGAAATACCGCCAATGATTCTTCAGCCTATTGTTGAGAACGCTATTCATCATGGTCTCATGCACCGGGAATCGGGAGGAAAGCTGCTCATCAGCCTTAAAGCAGAAGAGCAATCGATTCGCATTGTAATTGAGGACAACGGCATTGGGCGTGCACATTCGGCCGAATTGCGGAGGCAGTCAGGAATAAAGCGCGAGTCGTTGGGAATGGCCATCACTTCGGAGCGTTTCGAAATGCTCAGCCAGTATTCGGGCCAGGGTTATACCCTTGAGGTTGAGGACCTTTTTGATGATCAAGGCAAGGCGCAGGGCACCAGAGTGACCATATTGATTAACGAAGTGCAGTAAACGATAGAGCTGATATAAAGCTATATGCCCTTTCAGTTTGTGGTTTCATTAGCTTTGCAAAGAATTGAAATAGTCAAAACCGATGATAAGAGCAATTATCGTTGAAGATGAGGCACGTTCGCGCGAAACGCTGAAAAGTCTGCTTGCCCGGTTTTGTCCGGATGTGATGGTGGTAGCCGAAGCTGCCGGGGTGCAGCAGGGACGCGAAGCCATTGCCAAAAACGAGCCCGATTTGGTTTTTCTGGATATCGAAATGCCCGACGGCAGTGGTTTTCGCCTGCTCGACAGCCAGACCAAAGCGCCCTTTGATGTGGTTTTCACAACCGCTTTCGACCAGTTTGCCATAAAAGCGATCCGATACGCGGCCCTCGACTACCTGCTCAAACCCATTGTGCCCGACGAACTGCAGGCTGCCGTGGAAAAGGTTCGTCAGAACAAAGAGCGCAAGCACAATATGCGCAAATTCGAAGTGCTCATGAACAACCTCGACACGCCCCTGGTGGAGCCCAAGAAAATTGTTTTATCGACAATTGAAAAGTTGCATGTTGTTGAGGTTGAACGCATTCTGCGTTGCGAATCCGATAATTACTATACCCACTTTTATTTCACTGACGGCAAGCATTTGCTTATCAGCAAAACCTTGAAAGACGTAGAAGCATTGCTTGAAGGAACAAATTTTGTCAGGCCACATAAATCGCATCTGGTTAACACGCGCTTTATTCAAAATTTCAGTCGAGACGACGGCGGTTATCTTACCCTGTCAAACGGTGAAAAAATACCGGTGTCGCGCCGCAAAAAGGAGAAAATCCTCGAGCTGCTGTACCGATTGTAGCACACTGTCGTTTTTTCGTGCATTTTAACTAATTTCTTTGCCGAATCTTGCTAATTTAGCCAACTGAGCATAATCAACAAACTTTTTTCCAATTCATATGGAAGATCTGATATATGTCCTTCTTGCATTGTTGTGGATTGTATTTTCAGTCGTAAAGGCGAGGCAAAAACCAACAGCAAAGCCAGCTGCCGAGAGCCAGCCCCGACCAAAGACGTCATGGGAGCAAATGCTCGAAGAGTTACTTCCACCAGAAGCTGAAGATGAGGAATATTCAACTGATGCGCCAGTTTACGAAGCCCCTTCACCTGTTGAAGCTGCAGGCTCCGGACAATACGTTTCTCCTTACGAAGCATACAACACTTTCGATTTTCAGGCGGAAAACACTATACCGGAGATCATTTCTTTGGAAGATACAGACAGCGTTTCGCCAATGCTTGCCGAACCAGGGATGAAAGGTGATCTTACTCAGGATCAGTCCCATCATTATGATCCCAAACTCATTCCAGAGCTTCGCAGGGCTATTGTTTACAACGCAATTCTGGAGCGGCCTTCCTGGTAAAAAGGCCGAAAGCTTGAATTTTATTTGTTAACGCCGGCCAAGTGTTAATTAATGTGAAAATGTTTTTTATTTTTACCGACCTTAAACCATCGAACCTCAGCGTACAACACAAAATTGCATGATATGACAAAACGTTTACTGTTTGCCTTGAGCTTTCTGTTGGCAACCAATATGTTGGCTTATGCCCAACAGGGTAGGTTGCAAGGAAAAGTCTTCGAAAAGGGAACGCGCGAGCCGGTATCCTTTGCCAACATTGTGCTCGAAAACGGTGGAACCATTGTTGGTGGCGCCACTTCTGATTTCGACGGGAATTATGTGATCAACCCTATTCCCCCCGGCCGCTACGACCTCAAGGCCACTTTTGTGGGTTACAATCCCGTCACTGTTAAAGGCATCGTAATCACAGGTAATCAAATAACGTTCTACAACATCGAAATGGTATCTACTTCCATCGACCTTCAAACGGTGGAAGTAATTGACTACAAAGTACCCCTCATTTCGAAGGACCAAACCACCAGCGGTGCATCGATCACAGCCGAGGAAATCAAAAAGATGCCAAACCGCTCGGCAGATGCAGTTGCAGCCACAGTAGGCGGTGTGTTCTCGGCCGACGGCGAGCGCGGTAATGTGCGTGGTGCCCGTTCGGATGCCACTGCCGTTTATATCGATGGTGTTCGTGTCATCGGCAACAGCAACGTGCCTCAGTCATCCATTGAACAGGTTGACGTTATCCTGGGCGGTACACCTGCACAATATGGCGACGCCACAGGGGGTATCATCAATATCACCACCCGTGGTCCGTCACGTAAGTTTGGCGCCGGACTGGAACTCGAAACCTCCGAGCTGCTCGATCCATACGGACATAACAGGTTGGGATTCAACATTCAGGGGCCACTAATCAAAAGCAAAAGCAAGAACACTTCGCTGCTTGGCTTTTTCATTGCTGGCGATATCAACTATGAGCGCGATGGTCAGATTTCCTCAACAGGATACTGGAGAGCCACCGACGAAACCCTCAACTTCCTGAAGGAAAATCCGCTACGACCCACCGGTACGGGAACAGGAACTTTCCTTAACGGCGAATTTGTGCGCCTTTCCGATATGGAAAAAACCCGTCGTTCGCTCAACACGCAGAACTACAATATCAACCTTTCGGGTAATATTAATATCCGTACTACCGAAACAGTGAACCTTACTTTTGGCGGAACGTTCAACCGTGCTCATGGTAATGCTTTCGACTATTCTGCCTCATTTTTTAACTGGGATAAAAACACCGAATACAACAACCAAACATGGCGCGTATTCGGACGCTTCACTCAACGTTTCCCTACGGCAAGTGACAGCCGCTCATTGGTTAAAAACCTTTACTACTCCATTCAGGCCGACTATACTCGCCAGAATAACTCATCGGGCGATCCTTATCACTACGGCAATTTATTCGATTACGGTTACCTCGGAAAATTCTCCATCTACAAGCGCAACACTTTCGAAATCGGCAGCGACTCCGTCAATGGACAGTGGTATCGCAACGTTTGGGTGCTCAACAGCTGGGATTTCGACACCCTTGTTGAGTGGACTCCATTCAACGTTAATCCGCTCGTTGCACAATTTACGAGTACTTACTACAACACCTACGCAGGTCAGGCTGCCGGCCACTACCGCAACCTCGACCAGATTCAGCTGGGCGGTGGTTTGATTAACGGACAGAACCCCGACGCTTTCTACGGGCTGTATGATGCCCCTGGACGTAATCAGGGAGGATACAGCAAGGTTGACAACGAGCAATTCAGCATCAATGTGGCCGGATCAATGGATATTGGAAATCATGAAATCAAACTCGGCTTTCAGTACGAACAACGCACCAACCGGAGTATCGGCTATGCGCCGACAGGCCTGTGGAACCTCATGCGCGGCCTCACCAACTTCCACATTCGCGAGCTCGACAAGCAAAATCCGGTTACTATTGGATGGGATGGTATTGTAGACACCATTATTTATTATCGTCGCTACGACGCCAACTCTCAGCGTGTTTTCGACCGCAATCTGCGTCAGCGACTGGGTCTCCCCGTTGACGGCCTCGACTTTATTGTGATTGATTCCTACGACTACAACAATAATACCATCGAGTATTACGACAAACTGGGTATTCGCAGAACCATTCAGGCGCCAGGAAACATGTTTGATATCAGCATGTTTAGCGCCGACGAAATCCTGAACAACGGTAATTTTTATGCCAGCTTCTTCGGTTTCGACTACATGGGCAACAAATTGAAAACCCGTCCCAGCTTTGACGAGTTTTTCACTGCCCGCGACGAGAACGGGGTGTTCACAAGACCGGTCGGAGCTTTCCAGCCTATCTATATGGCCGGATATCTGCAGGACAAATTTGCCTTCCGCGACCTCATATTTAATATTGGTGTGCGTGTTGACAGGTTTGATGCCAACCAGAAAGTGCCTAAAGACCCCTACCTCCTTTATAACGCCAAAACAGCTTCAGAAGTTACTGAGATTAAAGGAGCTCCTGTAGTTCACCCTGCCGGTATTGGGGGCAACTACACCGTATACGTTGACAAAAAAGGCGACCCCAACCGTATTGTTGGTTACCGTTTCGAGAATACCTGGTTCAACGATCAGGGCGCTGTTATTCAAGACCCCAGTCAGCTTGATGTGGGTTCGGGTATCACCCCATTCCTTACCGACTGGTCGCAGCAGGGCATCAATCCCAGCGCTTTCAAGGATTATGACCCGCAACTCAGTGTAATGCCCCGTATCTCATTCTCATTCCCCATCTCCGACGAGGCGCTTTTCTTTGCACACTATGACGTGCTCACCCAACGACCCACTAGTAACCTTTTCTCTAACCCCGCCATTTTCTACTACTTCGAAAATATTGGTTCCACCATCAATAATCCATCGCTTAAGCCATCGCAAACCATTGACTACGAGCTTGGGTTTACGCAAAAGCTTACCAACTCATCTTCCATTACCTTCACCAGCTTCTACAGGGAAATGCGCAATATGATCCAGATTTTCAGGTTCAATGGTGCTTATCCCAAAGCCTACACTTCGTTCAACAATCTTGACTTTGGAACAGTTAAAGGTCTTACTGTAGAGTATGACCTCCGACGCACCAACAATGCGCGCATCCGTGCCGGTTATACGCTCCAGTTTGCAAACGCAACCGGAGCCTCCACCACAACGGCTGCATCGCTCGTGGCTGCCGGTTTGCCCAATCTGCGTTCGACCATCCCCATGCCGTGGGACCGCAGACATCAGTTCAATCTTCTGCTCGATTACCGCTATGGTTCGGGCCGCGAATACAACGGACCCCGCATCAGCCGCGAATCCAAAGACAAGAAACCAATTAATCTGCTTGAAGATGCCGGATTTACGCTGACGGTTCTTGGCGGCTCGGGAACCCCCTATACAGCCTCACGTAACGTAAACTCACCGCTTTCTTCTATATCGAACCTCCTACGAGGTACTTACTTCGGATCGCGGCTACCGTGGCAGTTCAGGCTCGATCTCAGGGTTGATAAAGATTTCAATCTTAAGATGAATCAAAAGGACGGCGAACAGTTGAAGCAAGCCTATCTGAATGTATATCTTCAGGTGCTCAACCTGCTCGATACACGCAACGTACTTCGCGTATATCCGGCCACAGGCAATCCCGACGACGACGGTTATCTGTCGGCACCTGAATGGCAGCGCCAGATTAACAATCAAACCGATCCCATCGCTTTCAGGGAACTATACTCCGTCTATGTTAACGCCCCCTTCAACTACAGCAGTCCCCGACAGATACGTTTGGGCGTAATGTTCAACTTCTAAGCTACCTGTTGATTGAAAAATGCTAACTATGAATAATAAGATGTTTCAAATGAAGAATATTTACCCGGCACTACTCGCTGCATTGCTGCTATTTTTGTTCCCTACGCGGCCCGAGGCCAGGGAACTGCAGGATCCGGGCGGCCTCAAATCGACCTACGCCCTAAAGCAAACCACCTCGGGATGTGCACCGTCTGCCGCCTTCGAGTGGCTCGATATCAATAATATCAGGGCACGAATCAATGCCGGCGGCGACATGTGGTGGGATTTGCCCGGCGGAACGGGATCGAAATATTTCATACCAAAAAACGGCTCGGCAACTTCGATGTTTAGTGGTTCGCTGTGGATCGGTGGACTCGACATCAACAACCAGCTCAAACTTGCTGCCTTGCGTTATCGTCAGGTGGGCAACGACTACTGGACCGGCCCGCTTACCATTGATGGCACCGCGGCAACTGATGTGGCCACCTGCGCCCAGTATGACAAACAGTGGAAAATAACCCGTGCCATGGTTGATGAATTCCTTTCCCATACCGACCCGGCTACAGGTGCTTTCATACCAAGCGACGACTATACCATTCCCAAAGAAATCCTGGAATGGCCGGCACATGGTGATGTATCGAAAAAACAGAGCTATTATCTCGCACCATTCTACGACGTAGATGGCGATGGCGAATACAACCCTCTGGCAGGTGATTATCCTTATTATGACATCGATAACAGCCTTTGTAAGACGAGAACTCCTACGATGGACGAATCCATCGAAGGAGTGATTTGGGGCTCCATCCTGGCCGACCAGGTTATCAAGGGCGACCAAACCATCTGGTGGGTGTTCAACGACAAAGGCAATTTCCATTCCGAAACCAACGGCGCCGCCATCGGTATGGAGATCAGGGCCCAGGCCTTTGCCTTTGCCACCAACGACGAGATTAACAACATGACCTTTTACAGCTATGAGATCATTAACCGATCCACTTTTGAGCTGACAAATACCTTCTTTTCGCCCTGGGTTGATACTGACCTGGGCTATGCATACGACGACTTTGTTGGTTGCGACGTGCACCGCGGACTCGGTTACTGCTACAACGGTAAAGCTGTTGACGGTAACGGACAACCCGAAGCCTATGGCTCGCAGCCACCGGCCATCGGTGTCGACTTCTTCCAGGGACCTTATATGGACCCACTGCCTTTCGACCGTCCGAAGTATCGTTACATTACTAATCCACAGACAGGAGATACTATTGGTCGCGAGCAGCTTTGCAACGAAAGCATCAACGGGGTAAACTTCGGCGATGGAGTTCCAGGAAACGAGCGTTTTGGTATGCGCCGCTTCGTTTACCACAACAACTGCTCCTCCGGCCCAACCTGCGACCCGCGCATTGCTCCTGAATATTACAACTTCCTTCGTGGTATTTGGAAAGACGGCACCAAGATGCTCTATGGCGGAACCGCCCATATCTCGGGTGCCGGTACTGTAGGTCCGGAAACCGACTTCATGTTCCCAGGCAATAGCGACCCATGCAACTGGTCGACAGGTGGAGCACCGCCAAACGGAGGTTTTGGTGTTAATGGTAACTGGTGGACAGAGGAAACCGGCAACAACGGCTCGCCCAACGACCCGGGTGACCGCCGTTTCATGCAGTCGGCCGGTCCTTTTACGTTGAAGCCTGGTGCTGTTAACTACATCACCGTTGGTATTCCATGGGCACGAGCCACATCGGGTGGTGCCTGGGCCTCTGTTGAGCTTCTGCGAGTAGTCGACGACAAATGCCAGGCATTGTTCGACAACTGTTTCAAGGTTATTGATGGTCCCAATGCTCCCGACCTCTCTTTCCAGGAACTCGACCGCGAAATCATCGTTTATATCAGCAACAGCCCATCCTCGAACAACTATCTTGAAAAATACACTGAATACGATCCCAATATCATTCAGCCCCTGCCTACCGATCCTACAAAGCGTAGCGATTCGCTCTATCGTTTCGAGGGCTACCAGATTTTTCAGCTTAAAGATGCCACTGTTGGCGTCGAAAGCCTTAAAGATCCAAGCAAGGCAAGGATTGTGGCTCAATTCGACAAAAAGAATGGCGTAGGTAAATTAGTCAACTTCTACTTCGACGAAGCTATTGGTGCTACAGTGCCTGTAGTAGAGGTAGTTGGCGGCGACAATGGCATTAAGCATACCTTCCGCATTACGCAGGATGCCTTCGCAACCGGTGATGTGCGTCTTGTCAATCACAAACAGTACTACTACATGGCTTTGGCCTACGCTCACAACGAGTATATGCCCTATACCGATAACCCAAATGTACTTGGAGGCTTGTTCGGACAGAAATACCCCTATCTGGCTGGCCGCAAAAACATACGGCTTTACACCGCCATTCCTCACAAGACCATCAACGGTGTTGTGGCCCGTGCCAACTTCGGCGATAGCCCCGAAATTACCCGCGTTGCCGGTCATGGCAATGGCGGATTGATCATCGACCTAAAGGATGAAACCGTTGCTGAAATCATGAGCAAGCCACCGGCATTGCCCGGCAACGTTTTTGGTGGTCCCAATTACCCTATTGCTTACCAGGCCAAATACAAAAAGAATCGTGGACCGCTTAACGTAAGGGTAATCGATCCGCTCAACGTAGTAGGTACTAATTATGAATTCTGGATGGATACCCTGCGAACAATCAAATTGTTCCACGTGACCGGTGAACCGGATATTCAGGGCGACACCGCCAGCAAACAAACCGCCCGCTGGTTCCTCAAAGACCTTGCAACCGGCGAAGTCTTCAAGTCGGATACCAGCATTCTTGCAAACGACGAACAATTATTCCTCAGCCGAGGCATCTCTATCCAGGTAAATCAACCTTTCAAACCCGGACCTTACAGGGTTGGACAAAATAACTCCAACAGGGTGATGTTTCGTGTTTTGGCTGAAAACAACGGCTTCCTCGAGTCGACAATCTCCTATGCCGATAGTTCGCGTCGCTGGCTCGATGGTGTTCGCGACAACGACGAACCCGGATCGCCGCTCAACTGGATACGTTCAGGTACTTATAAGAGTCAGGGATCGAGTACCGAGGACGACTGGAATATGTCATCAGATCCTGACCGTCCATGGGATCCTACCGAAAACTGGGAAAAGATACTAAACGGCACCTGGGCACCTTATGGCCTTGTCAGTTTTGGCAACAACTTCGGTCAGGGTGGTTCGCAAAGCTCCGTTGGCCCGGCCTTCAGCGAGGACAGCAAAAACCAGAGCCGTTTCGAAAACATCACCAGCGTAGACATCGTTCTGACGCCAGATAAATCGAAGTGGACGCGTGTGCCGGTGCTTGAGATGCAAATGGATCGTGCGCTGGCCGAGGGTGGCGCCCACCGTTTCAGCCTCCGCCGCTCGCCATCGGTAAACAAGAACGGTCAGAAAGCCTCTTCGATGACGCTTCCTCCAAGCAGCAACCCCGACGATCCGCATTATATCGGAAGCTATGGTATGGGGTGGTTCCCCGGCTATGCCATCAGCGTAGAAACCGGCGAACGGCTCAACATGATGTTCGGCGAAGACTCCTATCTTTCGCAATACAACGGACGTGATATGCTCTTCAACCCTATGCCCCGCGACTTGAGCATTCCGCAGGAGTTCGACCCGAACGTGTTCACAACCGTCGGCCGCAGACCTGTCTTTGGCGGTATGCACTACGTTTACATCATGCGCCACGACTTTTTCAGGTTTGCCCAGCTCAACGCCAACTTCTACTCTCCCGCTTACGATGCTGGACGTTATTCATTTACTATGCTCGACACCCTGTTCCAGTCACGCTTCCCCTTCCTTACCAACTACTTCTTCTCACAGATTATGTATGTAGGTTTGCCAATGGCGGTGAAAGGACAGGATTGGCTGTCGAATGAGGTGCGTATCAGAATCAGGACTGCAAAGCCCTATGCAAGACACCATTCGCTGATTCCGCTCGATGAACCTTCGCCTGGCGTATTGCTCAACAAAGGATTCCCAATGTATCGTTTCTCTACCCGGGACCTTGCCACTGAGCTCAGAAATCCTGAAAAACTGCAAACAGACCTCGATATCGTAAATGTTGTACCTAACCCCTATTATGCCTATTCGGCCTACGAACGCAACGCGCTTGACAATAGGGTGAAGATTACAAATCTGCCCGAGAAATGTGTCATCACCATATACAACATGAGTGGGACAAAAATCAGGCAGTTCAAGAAAGACGAGCCCAAGACTTCGATCGACTGGGATTTGAAGAACTTTGCCGGTGTGCCAATTGCCAGCGGGGTTTATCTGATCCACATAAAATCGGACGACGGAGAACGCATCATCAAGTGGTTTGGCACTATGCGACCCATTGACCTTAATACATTTTGACAGTAGCAGTGAGTTGCACCTAAAAAACCAAAGAACACATGAAAAGGCACATCAACTTTATCATAGCACTGACAACAGCAGCGATGCTCCTGCCAGCGACGCTCACTGCCGGAAATAAAGACCGCTCGGGACAGGCCGGAGCCGCCGAGCTGCTCATCAACCCATGGTCGCGTAGCACCGGATGGGGAAATGCCGGAATGTCGCAAATCAAAGGACTTGAAGCCATCTGGAGCAATGTGGGAGGTACGGCTTTCACAAAAAAGACCGAGCTCATTTTCTCCCACACGAATTGGCTCAAGGGTTCCGATGTCAACATCTATTCGTTTGGTTTCACCCAGCGCATCAGTGAGTCGGGCGTGCTTGGCCTGGCTATCATGTCGATGAATTTCGGCGATATTCCAATTACCACCACTGAATATCCTGACGGTGGTTTGGGTAATTTCTCACCCAATCTGCTTAACGTTGGCATTTCATACGGTAAAACCTTCTCGAACAGTATCCATGCAGGTTTTGTGCTGAAAGTTATCTCCGAAAGCATTTCCGACGTAAGCGCTGAAGGCGTTGCCATTGATGCCGGAATTCAATATGTAACGGGTGCTTTGGAAAACATCCACTTTGGAATTACCCTTAAGAATATCGGTCCGACCATGAAGTTTTCGGGCGACGGTTTGTCGCTTCGCGCCTTCATCCCCGGACAGGAAACGCAGTTTACCCTCGAGCAGCGCAAGGATGCCTTTGAGTTGCCAACCCAGCTGGTTATCGGCGCAGGATATGATTTTCTGTTCGAAAACGATTATCGCTTTACGCTCGCCGGAAACTTTACCTCCAACTCCTTCACGAAAGACCAGATCACTTTGGGCGGCGAACTCAGCCTGAAGGATTACGTGATGCTGAGGGCTGGCTACACCTACGAAGATGGAATTTGGGATAAGATCGAGACCGATATGCGTACCAACGTTACCAAAGGACTGGCTGCAGGCTTCACCGTTCAGGTGCCTCTGAACAAGGAGAACGGCTCGGCTTTCTCGGTTGACTATTCCTATCGCACCACCGATCATTTCAAAGGAAATCACAGCATAGGAGCCCGCATCAGCTTCTAAGCTGTTGCTTCCGGCAAAAAATCAATTATCTTTGCACAGCAAAAGGCCCTTACTCTGCTAAGGGTCTTTTTTACTTAATATTTCAAAACGAAAGGGATATGTCGGAGACTAAGTATTTCACCCAGGAGGGTTTGCAACGTCTTAAAGACGAGCTGGACCAACTGATGAACAGGGAGAGACCCCGCATTTCGCAAATGATCGCCGAAGCGCGCGATAAGGGAGATTTGTCGGAAAATGCCGAGTACGATGCCGCTAAGGAAGCGCAAGGTATGCTGGAAATGAAGATTGCCCAGCTGCAGGAACTTCTGATGTCGGCAAGGGTACTCGACGAATCGAAAATGGATATATCGAAAGTGCTTCTGCTGTCGAGGGTAAAAATAAAGAACCTGCGTAATGGTGCCACCATGTCCTATACGATTGTTCCTGAAAAGGAAGCTGAACTAAAAAGCGGAAAAATCTCCGTAAACTCCCCCATTGCCAAAGGATTGCTCGGAAAAACCGTAGGCGACCAGGTGGAAATCGAGGTGCCTGCCGGCAAGCTTATGTTTGAAATTGTTGAGGTGTCACGTTAATAACTGTTTACCATGGCCAGCATTTTCAGTAGAATAGTCAGTGGCGAAATACCCTGCTACAAGATTGCCGAAGACGAAAACTATCTCGCCTTTCTCGACATCAATCCGCTAACGAAAGGTCATACGCTTGTTATTCCCAAGAAAGAAACGGATTACATTTTCGACATTGGTGATGAGGAACTGGCGGGTATGATGGTTTTTGCCAAGAAGGTTGCGCATGCCATCAAGGAAGTTGTGCCCTGCAAACGTATTGGCGTAACGGTGATCGGACTCGAGGTGGCTCATGCACATATCCATCTGATCCCGATCAATACCATTTATGATATGGACTTTAGCAGGCCGAAAATTAAGTTGAGCCCTGAAGATTTTACAACCATTAGCAATGCCATTGCCAGTAAAATTGGATAACAATTTTTAAAAGTTAAACGCCTGATTATAAATAGCAACCATGAAATCCGGCACTGTTTTGCCGGATTTTTTCTTTATGCTGAGGGGCGCTTCTAAGCTTTGTAGTTACCATGAATTCCTTCCCAATTAGTTCTTTCATAAACCAATAACTCTTAAAGCCTCATCTTAAACTTAAAGCGATTAGCCCGTTAAAGCTGTTATTGTTAACTTTACAAAGAATAACCAGGTCTGTTGTCAGGAATAATGGCCGGAACTTGAACTACGGAATTTGTTGCCTCAGTCCAAAGCTATTTTAGATCAGGCTAAAAACCCAACAGTCGCCCCGGTTTAATATAAATCAGATGCGTAAGATCTATCCTGTTGTTTTTATTTGTTTTCTGCTGGTTTGGCCGCCTTCCAGACAGGCCAATGCACAAACCTTTGAAAGCAGTAATCTGCCGATTGTTATCATCAATACCGATATCAACCCTTCAACCGGTCAGCCCACGCCTATACCTGATGAGCCAAAAGTGCCGGCCACAATGAAGATTATCTATCGGCCAGATGGCTCGCGCAACTACCTGACTGACCAAAACAACCCTGCATATCTGAATTATAACGGAAGGATTGGCATCGAGACAAGAGGCTCCACATCGCAAATGCTGCCAAAAAAACCATATGGTTTGACTACCCGATTGGCCGATGACGTTACGAACAACAATGTTTCGATACTCGGTATGCCCAGCGAAAACGACTGGATTTTAAATGCACTGGCCTACGATCCCTCGCTCATTCGCGACTACATCTCATACAAATTATCCGAAAGCATCGGAAATTACGCAACGCGGGGCAGGTATTGTGAGGTTGTTGTAAACGGTGATTACAAAGGTCTTTACATTTTCATGGAAAAGATCAAGATCGATACCGACCGGCTTAATCTTGTTAAGCTGACCACCTCCGACAATACTCAGCCTTCCCTGAGCGGAGGATATATCACCAAGGCCGACAAAACGACCGGAGGAGATCCTGTGGCGTGGACAATGCCTTGTTATTCAGGAGCCAACGCCAATGTTGCTTATATTCACGATCAGCCTAAACCTGAAGACATCACAGTGTCCCAACACAACTACATTAAAGATTATTTTAATGCCTTTCAATCGGCCATGACGGCCCAGAATGCCTCGATTGTGAATGGATTCCCTTCGATGATCGATGTGGCCTCGTTTGTTGATTTCATGCTGATCAACGAGTTCGCATCAAATGTTGATGCATACCAATACAGCACTTTTTTCCATAAAGACCGTGGCGGGAAG
This sequence comes from Bacteroidales bacterium, assembly GCA_036759465.1. Taxonomy (GTDB): domain Bacteria; phylum Bacteroidota; class Bacteroidia; order Bacteroidales; family F082; genus JALNZU01. Next base: position 1,085 of record DAIOUP010000007.1, on the reverse strand, counting down.
CTTAGGGCAGGACCAATCTGGGATTTGAACCTTACCTATGGCAACGATCTTTTTCACTGGGGTTTCAACCGCAGCCATACCAATGTCTGGCAATTCAATTATGAAAACAGGGGGTCGAGATTCTGGAAAGACCTGTTTGATAACCCTATATTCAAATGCTATCTGGCAAAACGCTGGAGCGAGGTTTCAGCCACCGGACAATCGCTCAACAATGCTGCCGTGGCAGAGCTAATCGATCAGACCGTAAACCTCATCAGCGAGGCCGCAGTGCGCGAACAACAGCGCTGGGGAACAGTTGGTTATCATCAGGGACATATTTACAGCATGAAATCTTGGATTTTGTCGCGTATCAACTGGCTGAATACCAATCTGCCCGGCTTTCAAACCTGCGCCAACCCAGTGATACCACCACTTGTAATAAATCGCATACACTATCATCCCAAAGCTGCCCAGGGCTTTGCAAAAGACGATCTGGAGTTTATCGAAATAACAAATAACGGCGCCCAAACCGTCAACCTTACGGGATTCTTTATCCGCGAGCCCGGTATCGCCTATCAGTTTCCACCCAACAGCGCCATCGCTCCAGGAGCGGCCATCCGCCTTGCCTCCAATGCTACTATCTTTCAGCAGTTCTATGGATTTGCCCCTTTCGGCCAATACACCCGTTACCTGTCGAATAAATCATACAAGATCGTGCGTTCCGATGCCTGGGGCAATGTGATTGACGAGGTGCACTACCACGACAGTGCACCATGGCCAACGCAGCCCGACGGCAACGGCCCTCACCTTAAACTAATTGATCTGAACCTCGACAACAGCCTGCCGCAAAACTGGATAGCCAGCAATGAGCAATTGGTTGGAGCAGCTGAGATCCATGCGTTAACATCCGTTTGCATTGCGCCAAACCCAGTTGCCGACATGACCTTGGTGCATAGTGAAGAACCGTTATCACGACTCGAGTTGCAAGATGCATCCGGAAGATTGATAATGCTTATTGATGGCCGCGACCAGCAAGAACTGGCGATCAACCTGGAGGGCATGGCGGCTCAGGTTTATTTTCTCAGGGTTTTCACCGTTTCCGGAAA
>DAIOUP010000006.1:0-15763 GCA_036759465.1 Bacteroidales bacterium | reverse complement strand
GATACATAGAACCTATATTGTTTTGAAGGATTATCATGCCCCGAACGTTGTTCAGGTTTTGATAAATTTCCCTCGCCTGAATATACTCCCCTATAGCCTTCTGAAACAAGTTCAGCTGGGTGTAAACAGCCCCTCTGTTGTTGAAAATTCGGGCCTGCTCAATTGAATCATGCAGTTTGATGTAATAATAAAGCGCAGAATCGTAGTGTAAGAGCGATTGATTAAAGTCAGAAAGATAATAACTTGCTATACCGCTGAATCTGTGCGCTTTAGCCTTCAAACTATCAACCCCTGAAAGCCTTGCCGATTCAAGGGCTTTCAGGGCCAGCTCCTGAGCTTTTTGGTTGTTTACTCCTAAAAAACTGCGCGAAAGGCCAATATAATCTCTGATCTGTTCCACATTATCGCCGCTTTGCGCAAGTGAGGCACTGGCGCTATGAACGATAAGCAGTATCATGATTGTGAACCGGGAAATAGAAGCACTCATGAGACTTTATTTTTTATCAAAATGAATATTGTGCGTATTACTCATAGTCAGGCATTTTTTCAAGAAAGGCAAAGGTTTCCGATTCCTTATCCAAATGAGCACAAAACAGCTCTTTTCCATTGGTTATCAGCACATATTTCACCGGAAGCAATAGGCTGTAGGTGACCACCTGATCGAGGTTGGCCTGGCTCAGTTGCACTCCTCCAGCTTTACACTCTACAATCATCCAGGGCTTTGCATTTGAAGAAAAGACCAGCAAATCGCACCGACGCTCAAGCCTGTTGCTACGAAGGGTATACTCAACAGCTATCCGGCCGGCAGGATAAGCGTGTAAATTAATCAGATTGTGGGCCGTGAGCTGTCTCACCTCTTCTTCCGGGGTAAGCATAACGTACTTCCTGCGCAGAGGATCGAAAACTTCAACCCTGTTGTGAAGGTTTCTGACATTAAACCAATTCATCGGCCAATGAAACTTGAATTATCTAATCGTGCAAGATATAAAAAGAAATTTCTTGCTTGCCCGATCGAAGCTAAACTTAACTTCAGCCAGAATCGGTTTACCGAGCATGGCTGAGTTTACTACCGCTGTTGCATAGGTGATCGGTGGACGTGCCATCAGGCAAAAAGTCCTAATTTTGTCAGAATTCACCCCAACAACCCCATCGTCCGATGAAGACCAAAACTGAAATAGTGGAAAATTGGCTGCCGCGTTACACGGGAATGCCTGTAGAGGAATTTGGGAAATACATACTTCTGACTAATTTTAACCAGTATCTCGAGCTATTCGCGCATTGGCACAACGTTCCCATCGTCGGTCACGACAGGCCCATGCCCTGCGCCACTTCGGGCGATATCACCATCATCAATTTTAGCATGGGAAGCGCCAATGCCGCCACCATCATGGATTTGCTGAGTGCCATCGAACCCAAGGCAGTGCTTTTTTTAGGCAAATGCGGCGGATTGAAAAAGAAGAATCAGGTTGGCGATTTCATTTTGCCTATCGCGGCAATCAGAGGAGAAGGTACCTCGAACGACTATTTTCCGCCCGAAGTGCCTGCGCTCCCGGCATTTAGCCTGCAAAAAGCCATATCCTACAGCATCAGGGAACACGGCCGCGACTACTGGACCGGAACGGTTTATACCACCAACCGAAGGGTATGGGAGCACGACGAGGAGTTCAAGGAATATCTGGTAAAAACCCGCAGCATGGCCGTGGATATGGAAACGGCCACAATTTTTGTTGTCGGCTTTGCCAACGATATCCCCACCGGAGCGCTGCTGCTCGTTTCGGACCAGCCCATGACACCGGAAGGGGTGAAAACCTCCGAAAGCGACCGCAGGGTGAACCAGAAATTTGTGCACGAACACCTGAAAATTGGTATCGAGGCACTGCAAACCCTGATCAACAACGGCATTACCGTGAAACATCTACGATTCTGAAGCCGTGACATTCGATCAGATTACCAACAACATTAGAAACAAAATCTTTCATCCTGTCTATTTCCTTCAGGGTGAGGAAGCATACTACATCGATGCCATTACAGAAATGCTGGAGGCCCATGTGGTTGAGGATATGTACCGCGATTTCAGCCAAACCGTCGTTTACGGGCGCGACGTCGGCCCAAGGGAAGTAGCGTCTTTGTGCAAGGTATATCCCATGATGGGCACCCATCAACTGGTGGTGGTTCGCGAGGCGCAGGACATGGATAAGATTGAAGAGCTGGAATCAGAATTAGACCGGTTTCCGGAGAGTACCGTACTGGTAATCAACTACAAATACAAAAAAATTGACGGACGTAAATCGTTCGCAAAAAAAATAGCCCAGAAAGGGGTACTCTTCGAATCGAAACGACCTTATGAGAATCAGATTCCCGACTGGATTATCAAGTATTTGAAACAGAAAAACTTCACCATCAGCCCTGTTGCGGCACAAATCATGGCCGACCATCTGGGCAACGATCTGGGCAAACTTCGGAACGAGTTGGAAAAACTCATTATCCCTATGCCGGGTGGAGGCAAGATTACCGAAAAGGAAGTGGAAACCAATATTGGCATCAGTAAAGACTTCAGCATCTTTGAGCTTCAGAAAGCCCTGGCGCAGCGCGATTTTCACAAGGCCCTGCGCATCGCCTATTATTTTGGAGCCAATAATAAGGAATACCCATTGATCCGGACCATTATCCTGCTTTATCAGTTTTTCAGCAAGATTATCCGATACCATCAAACGGCCGACAAATCGCGCAACAATGTGGCGAGCGTGCTGGGCATCAACCCTTTCTTTGTTGACGATTACGTTGCAGCCGGTCGCGCCTATCCTTTACAAAAAGCCCTGAACGCAGTGAATATCCTGATGGAGTACGATCTTAAATCGAAAGGTGTTGGTGTGAACAACACAGAAGATGGCGAGCTATATAAGGAGCTCATCTTCAAGCTAATGCACTCTTAGTTGTTTCACACAAACAACTCTTCTATTTTGGATGCGTATTTTTCGGTGATGAAAGAGCGTTTCAATTTGAGGTTTGCCGTAAGCTCGCCCGTTTGCACCGACCATTCATGATCGATGAGGTCGAATTTCTTAATCTGCTCGTAATCGCCAAATTGTTTGTTCAGCTGATCAACCTCCTGCTTGATGCGCTTGCGCACCTCGGCCAGCTGAATCACTTCAGTGTCCGAAGTATATTTGATTCCCTGCTGACGACACCACGTTCTAAGATGTTCAAAATCAGGCACGATAAGCGCAGCCGCAAATTTCTGATTCTCACCCAGCACGATGATACCATCAATGAAAGGTGATTCTTTAAACTTGTTTTCGATAAGCGCAGGGCTGATGTATTTTCCCATCGAGCTCTTGAATATTTCCTTGATTCGGCCGGTAATCCGCAGGTGACCGGTTGGTTCGAGCACGCCTTTGTCGCCCGTATGAAACCAACCATCGGAATCTATTGCGGCAGCTGTTAGCTCGGGGGCCTGATAATACCCAACCATAACGTTTGGCCCTTTAACGAGTATTTCGCCCTCGGCCGAGATGTTCACCTGCACGTCGCGGATCAACTTGCCCACAGTGCCGGGCATCATACCTCCGGGTTCGAGTGTGTTAACCGCAATAACCGGAGATGTTTCGGTGAGACCATAGCCTTCGAGCACCGGGATACCAGCCGCAGCAAAAACCCTAACCAGTCGCGGCTGCAATGCGGCACCACCAGAAACAATAACCCTCATGCGGCCGCCGAGCGCCTCGCGCCACTTGCTGAAAACCAAACGGTTCATGATGGTGAGCTGCAGCCTGAACCACAAACCATTTCCGTTATACGGGTCATATTCCATTCCAAGTGCCACGGCCCTGTCGAACATTTTTCGCTTGAACCCCTTGAGTTTAGCACCTTTAGCCATGATTTTATCGTAAACCTTCTCAAGCAGCCGGGGAACGGTTGTCAGGATTTCGGGCGAAACTTCCCGGATATTGTCGGCAATTGTACCCATGTTTTCAGCATAGTACACTGAAACACCGAGATAATGATAAGTGTAGATATTCATCCTTTCATACACATGGCAAAGCGGCAGATAGCTCACAGCGCGGCTTGTTTCGTCTACAGGGAAAATATACTGCACAGCCAGCACATTGCTGAGCAGGTTATTGTGGGTGAGCATTACTCCTTTGGGATTGCCTGTCGTACCACTTGTATAGATAAGTGTAGCTACATCGGAAGGTTTGACACCGGCCATGCGCTTTTCCAGCTCCGCAGCACAGCCATTGGCTTTGCCATGGTTTATCAGTTCGTTCAGGTGTTTTATTTCTTCACAATCGCGGAAAGTGTAAACCGCCTCCACATTGGGCAGATCAGGTAATAAATTCCTGATCTTACGATACATATCGCACCCTGAGATGAAAACCAGTCGCACGCCCGAGTGCTCCAGGATATAACGATAATCCGACTCGCTGATGGTAGGATAGATTGGCACATGGATTGCCCCGATTTGCAAAATGGCCATGTCCACAAAATTCCATTCAGGCATGCTTACGGCTATGGTAGCTACCTTATCGCCCGGTTTGATGCCCAGGCCGATGAGGGCGCAGCTGATGGCATCGGCCGCCTCGCGGTACTGCGCGATGCTGTATTTCACCCATTCGCCGTTCACTTTTCCGGCAAGCGCATCGGCTTTTGGCTTGAATTTGCTCTGATAGTAAGGCAGCAGGTCAAAGATGCGGGATACCATAGCGATCAATTTGGTTTACAAAGAATTAAGCAGCCCGAGAAAAAACTAAGGCGCAAAGGTAAAAAATGAATACAAATGACCAAACCGAGCTGAAAAGCATAACCCGGGGATAAGACATCTTGCAAATGCCACTTCAGTACGCCAAATCGCCTACCCAATCACGCCTGACGGTGAATCATCGTAGCCGAAGCCTGAGCTGCAGGCATTACTACCACATCGTGTATGCTCATGTGCGGTGGCACATTGGCGCAGTACCAAACCACATCGGCCACATCGTCGGCACTGAGTGGGACGAAATTTTCGTAAACCTTTGCAGCCCTTTGGGTGTCTCCTTTAAACCTTACATCGGAGAACTCAGTTTGTACCGCACCCGGAGCAACCTGTGTAACCCTGATGCCGTGCGTGTAAAGATCCATACGCATCGCGCGGGTTAGTCCGTCAACGGCGTGCTTGGTGGCACAATAAACATTTCCGTTTGGGTAGGCCTCCTTACCAGCGATGCTGCCAATGTTGATGATATGTCCCGAACCTCGTGAAACCATCATCGGACTGATGGTACGTGTAATGTAGAGCAAACCTTTTATATTGGTGTCGATCATCCTTTCCCAGTCGTCGACCTCAGCTTTGTGAACAGGATCGAGACCTACAGCCAGGCCGGCATTATTAACAAGCAGGTCGGGAATTATATCTTGCAGCTTCAACCCGTCAGCCAATTCATTCACCCCATCCAACTGCCTGACATCCAAAGCAAATGATTGAATATTAACGCCAAATTGTCGATGTAAATGAGCTGAAACCTCCTGTAACTTTTCTATACGCCTTGCAGTGAGCACAAGATTCCAGCCACCCGAAGCAAAACGTCGGGCGCAGGCCAACCCGATACCACTGCTTGCACCGGTTATCATGGCATACTTTTTCGATTCCATAACAGAAAATTTTCGGGCAAAGTTAGTGCTCAGAATTCAAAGGTGAGAATTGGAAATAACGTAGTGCAGGCAACCCATGTATTAGCTTGCAAACGTAAAAACCAGTGGGTTAATATAGAGGACTCAGCCTCTGTGGCCAGAAGCAAGGTGGTTTTCGACCCAGTTGCGGGCATTCACAAAGGCTTCAATCCATGGCGAAACCTCGTCATGCCGGTGATTCTCGGGATAATAAGGCCACTGCCAGGGCAGAAAGGCGCGCTCGATATGAGGCATCATGGCCAGGTGGCGGCCATTGTTGGAGCAGATGGCGGCTGTAGCCCAGTCGCTTCCATTGGGATTGCCGGGATATTCTTCCTGGCCGTAATACATCACGATGTTGAAGTTGTCGCGATAGGCCGGGAAGCTAAACTTGCCCTCACCATGGGCTACCCACACGCCGAGGCGCCGGCCGCTCAGACCCGACAACATGATGCTGTTATTTTCAGGGATCTCCACATTCACAAAGGCCGACTCAAATTTTCCGGAGTCGTTGTGTAACATTCTGATGCGTTCGGGGTGCTCGGGATAAATCAGGTTGAGCTCCACCATCAGCTGGCATCCGTTGCAAACGCCAAGACTCAGTGTATCGGGGCGGGCATAGAAATCCTCCAGTGCTTTACGCGCCTTTTCGTTGTAGAGGAAAGCTCCTGCCCAGCCTTTGGCCGAACCCAGTACGTCAGAATTTGAAAATCCTCCAACGAATACAATCATTTGCACATCCGATAGGTCTTCGCGTCCGCTGATCAGGTCGGTCATGTGCACGTCCTTTACTTCGAAACCGGCCAGCCATAAGGCATAAGCCATTTCACGGTCGCCGTTAACGCCTTTTTCACGGATAATGGCAGCACGGGCATCGGATTTGGTGGTTCTATGGTGACTCAGTCCGTAATCGCTGAGCTTGCCCCCGAAGTGACGACCAAAGGCAAAAGCCAGATCCTGCTTTTTGAAGTGCTTAAAACGCATGAGGGCATGCTGCGCTCCGCTCTGCTTGCGGTCGAGTAGGTAGGATGATCGGTACCAGATATCACGTAACTGATTGACATCAAATATTATACGATGATCCTTATGGTGCAGGTAGATGAAACGCTCTGCCACGGGCTGGCCGATAATGGCATAGACCACTTCAGCTTCCTCCAACATACGCTCTGCAACGCCATCGCCTGCCACCTGAATCACAACAGCGGGCTGCTCGCTGAAAAGTATATTCACCTGCTGCGCATGGTTCAGCTGATCAGTGTTGATCTTCATTCCCCATTCGCTGTTGGCAAAGTTCATTTCGAGAAGGGTTGTGATGAGTCCGCCTGCCGAAACATCGTGACCTGATAGAACCAGCTGGTTATGAATAAGTTGCTGCAGAGCATTGAACGCCCTGGCGAAATAGTCGCATTCGATGGCATCCGGAGCCTGACTTCCCACCTTGTTCAGTGCCTGATAAAGACTACTTCCACCAAGGTGGAAACCATTATCGGAAAGGCTTATGTAAAGGAGTTTCGACTGGAAATCGGGGACCATGACCGGACTCACCGTTTTGCGCACATCGGTGGTTTCTCCCACAGCAGTAACGATGACCGTTCCTGGAGCAAGCACTTTTGTGCCATCGGGGTACTTCTGTGTCATCGAAAGCGAATCCTTTCCTGTGGGGACATTGATGCCGAGGCCGATGCAGAAATCGCTGAGTGCTTTTACTGCAAGAAAAAGCCTTGTGTTCTCTCCTTCGTTTTTGGCCGGCCACATCCAGTTGGCGCTGAGCGATACGCCTTTAAGTCCGTCGGCAATGGGCGCCCAGATGATATTGGTAAGTGCTTCGGCCACGGCCAGACGCGAGCCGTTGCGCGGGTCGATGAGCGATGCAACGGGTGCATGACCAATTGCAGTGGCTATTCCCGAAGTGCCTGTGTAATCCAGAGCAACCACGCCCAGATTGTTAAGCGGAAGTTGCAGAGGCCCTGCGGTTTGCTGCAAGGCCACACGTCCGGTTACCGAGCGGTCCACTTTGTTGGTAAGCCAATCCTTGCAGGCAACGGCCTCGAGCTGAAGTACCATAATCAGGTACTGATGAATCAGGGATTCTTCGGCAGCTGCATCCGCAAAGTGCAGGTGTTTGGTGGTGTCGGTAAGCTGAGTCTTCGGTGGTTTGCCGAAGAAATGCTCGAGTTGAAGATCAATGGGATTTTGACCGCCTTTACCGGCAAAGCAGAGTTTTCGGTCGCCGGTGGTACGACCCACCTCATACATTGGAGCCCGCTCGCGTTCCGCAATGCGTCGCAGCAATGCTGTATGCTCGGGCGAAATGATGAGGCCCATACGCTCCTGCGATTCATTGCCGATAATTTCCTTTTCGGAGAGTGTTGGGTCGCCTACCGGAAGTTTTTCGATTTGAATTGTACCCCCGGTTTCTTCGACCAATTCCGAAAGGCTGTTCAGGTGTCCGCCGGCGCCGTGGTCGTGAATGGATTTGATAGGGTTAAAATCCGATTCGGCCATAGCCCTCACCACATTGGCCACTCTCTTTTGCATCTCGGGATTGGCTCGCTGAACGGCATTAAGCTCGAGCGCCTGGGAAAACTGGCCGGTATCGACGCTAGACACTGCACCGCCGCCCATACCTATGCGGTAATTGTCGCCGCCCAGCACAACAATGGTATCGCCAGTGGCCGGAGTAAGTTTGGTTGCATCGCGCTCATTAGCATAACCTACGCCCCCGGCCAACATAATCACCTTGTCGTAACCCCTCCAGCCATTTTCGTTGTGCTCGAAAGTGAGCAGGCTGCCGTTGATAAGTGGCTGCCCAAATTTGTTTCCGAAGTCGGAAGCGCCATTGGAAGCTTTTATAAGAATTTCTTCGGGGGTATGATAAAGCCACGGACGTGGTTTGAGCGGCACTTCCCACGCACGGTTGTCGTCGGTTCGCGGGTATGAGGTCATATAAACTGCCGTTCCGGCAAGCGGCATACTCCCCTGCCCTCCGGCCATGCGGTCGCGTATCTCGCCGCCGCTTCCGGTGGATGCCCCGTTGAAAGGTTCAACGGTGGTGGGAAAATTATGTGTTTCGGCTTTGAGGGAAATGACCGTTTTTATCTTTTTGATGCCAAAAAAATCGGGTTTGTCCAGGCTTGCCGGAGCAAACTGAAGCGCCTCAGGCCCCTGGATGAAAGCCACATTATCGCGGTAGGCCGACACCACCCTGTTGCGGTTGGCGTTGGTGGTCTTGCGGATCATGTCGAAAAGACTTTCGGGCATGGTGCGGCCATCGATGACGAACTGTCCGTTGAAAATCTTGTGGCGGCAATGTTCGGAGTTCACCTGAGCAAAACCATAGATCTCGCTGTCAGTAAGCTGGCGACCAAGGCTTTTGGCCACTTCGGTCAGGTATTCAACCTCATCGTCGGTGAGGGCAAGCCCTTCGGCACTATTGTAAGCGGCAATATCACTGATGTGCATCAGTGGGTCAGGTTTGCGATCTATGGTAAAAATATCTTGTCCCAAACCGTTGTAAACCGCCTGAAGCATGGGGTCGAAATCGGGACGTGGTATGTTGACGGGTGAGAAGCATTCCATCCGGCTAATACCTTTCAGGCCCATGTTTTGGGTTATCTCAACAGCATTGGTGCTCCAAGGTGTGATCATTTCCCTGCGCGGCCCGACGAAAAGTCCATCGAGGCTATAACTATCAAGCATTTTTGCCTCGCCAAGCAGCCATTGCAAGGCTTCGATTTCCTGCTTGGCCGGCGGATGATGAATATCGATGGCGTATATCAAACTTTTCGGAGCAGGAGATGAAAAGAAGAGGATCATAATAGTTGGCAGATTAGGACCTTGATTGCATCATCGCCGGAGGCACGGCAAAGATAGCGAAAGCCTTTTCACCCTCACCCGGAGCAGATGAAAAAACTATATAATATTGATTTTTAGATATTTAATTTATATCCCTGTGCGATACTCCGAAGGCTTCATCGGGATTGAGGTCGCCCACCGGCTCCACATGCACTACCACATCATAGGTGGAGGGAATGGCTTTTCGAATCTGGTCTTCCACCTCGTGGCCGATACGGTGCCCTTCGAACAGCGATTTGTTGCCATCCACTTCAATATCAAGGGCAATCATGTAGTAATGCGCCATTTTGCGCGCCCTGATGCGGTGCGGGTTTCCAGCCCCGTTTACTTTGCCGACGGCTTCTACAATGGAAGCGTAAATACTCTGATCTTCAACACCGTCCATGAGTTCGCGGCTCGAAGCGATAATGATTCGGATAGCAACGAAAATAATCCACAAGCTGACAACAAGGGCAGTGATGACATCGAGCAAGGGATAATGAAAAACATGTGTAAGGACCAAACCCAGGAGAACTGAGGCTGAAATGATTACGTCGTTCTGCATATTGCGCCCGTTGGCCCTGAGCATAGGACTATCGAGCCTGCGGCCAAGGTGCAAAAGGTATTGCGAGAGCAATTGCTTTCCAAATATTGAAATCACAACCACCGCCATGGCCACAAGCGAAGGCATTCCCGGCTGCTCAACGCCTATCAGCCTGCTTATGGTTGTGATGGCCAATTGCGCTCCTGCAAAGAAAATGACAAAGGCTACAAGCTTGGAGGCTACCGTATCAGCTTTATCGTAGCCGTAGGGATGGCGTTTGTTGGGTGGTTTGGTGATGATATGGGCTGTAAAGAGCGTGATGAGCGAAGCCAGCACATCAGTGAACGAATCGACGCCATCAGCCACCACGGCAAGCGATCCGGCCAAAAACCCTACCACCACTTTGAGTACCGATAAAAAAAGGTTAACCCCTACGCTGATATACGAAGCCCGCCTGATCTGCCGCTGACGAAAGGTAAGATGGTCCATTGGCCGAATTATGGTGCAAAAGTAACCAATAAGATTAATAATCACCGACGACTCTATTACCAAACTCACTGGTGTTCAGGCCACGTAAAAATGAAGCATTACAAGCTATTTAGAACGATTATATCTTTTAGCATAATAGCGCAGGAATCCATTGTTAATACTTTAACAAAAGATTACTAATTCTAAATTTGCCGCCACTTTACCAGCACCAACAAAGATGTTGCCTATAAAATGAGGATGCCATGCTGAACATTTATTTCCTGATTGTGGTGTTTTATTTTGCCGCCATTATCCTTTTGTCGGTTTTTACCCGCAAAGTGGCTTCACGCTCGGTGGCCGATTACCTTGTGGCCGGACGCAATTTGGGGGTGAGTTTTTGTGCGGTGGTAGTGGCAGCCGAATGGCTTGGCGGCATGAGCACCATTGGTGTGAGTGAAAAAGCTTTTACCACACTGTCGTTTCAGCCCATTCTTTACAACATTTCCACTTCCATCGGCATGGTTATTATCGGTTTTACCGTGGCCGCCTGGTACAGGCGACAGAATGTTCATACGGTGAGCGAAATGATCGACTATCTGTTTGGTTCGGAAGCCAAAAAGATTTCGGCCATCGCTTTCCTGGTGGCTTATATTACCCTGGCTTATGTGCAGATGCAAACGGCGGCCAGTGTGCTGAGCGCTATTTTTGGTATCAGCTGGCTGAGCGCCATCCTCATTTCTGCCCTGATTATCACCTTTTACACCTATCTGGGAGGCATGCACGCCTTGGCCCTAACTTCCATAGTGCACACATTCATGATGTTTTTCGGGGTGGGGACAGCTACTGTTATTGGCATGAACAAAATCGGCGGTTTTGCTCATCTGCAGGAGATCCTGGGAAATCAAGATGCCGGAAATATCTATAATCCATTTGGTGCTGGCCTGTCAGGGGCATTCAGTCTTTTGCTCGGCGGAGTGCTCGGCGGTATGGCGGCCCAAGCCAGCATTCAACCCATTTTTGCTGCCAAAGATGCGCAAACCGCCAAAAAGGCCAGTGTAGCCTCGGCTTTCCTCATTGCTCCTTTTGGAATAATGACAGCGTTGCTGGGACTCATCGGCGCAACAGGCATCTATATCTCCAAAACTACCAGCCCAAAGCTTGTGCTCACCACCTTACTCACAAATCCCGAGTTTATCCATCCGGTTTTTGGCGGACTGGCACTGGCAGGCATACTTGCAGCCATACTCTCAACCGTGGGACCGGTCAACTTTGCTGTTGTAACCATCGCAACCAAAGACATCTACAGCGGTTTTATCAATCCGCAGGCCGATGAGAAAAAAGTCATTTCCGTAGCGCGTCGAATGGTCGTTGTCGTAACCCTTATCACTCTTCCGCTGGCAATTTTGTTCCAAAAAGGCATCCTCGATGCTGCTTACGTAAGCTATGCCATACGCTCTATCGGTGCTATCGTAATTCTGTTGGGAATTTACAAGCGAAACTGGATTAACCCTTTGGGTGTCAAATTGGCGTTCATTGGAGGCACAGTTGCCATCTTCGTTTGCATTCTTGCCGACCAGACGAAGTGGTTTCATGTGGATAAAACATACGGGGCAGTGATTTTCGCAATCATTTTCATCATAATAGGAAAGCTGTTAAAACCTGATTATCAGTCAAAATAATCCTCGCCATGCTCAACGATCTACTGGTTCTCGAACTTGCCAACGTGCTTGCAGGCCCAGGTGTAGCGGCCACATTCGCCGAACTTGGCGCAAAGGTTATCAAAGTTGAAAATCTGCGCACCAGAGGCGATGTTACGCGCACCTGGAAACTTCCTACTGAGAACCCCGACGGCGACATCTCGGCCTATTTCAGCTGCGCCAACTGGGGTAAACAATCGCTGGCACTCGACCTCTTATCTCCCGAAGGCCTCGAAATTGTTCACGCATTAGCCGCCAAAGCCGACATTGTTATTGCAAGCTATAAGCCCGGCGACGCCGAAAAGCTGAAAGTGGATTACAACACCCTCAGCCGTCGCAATCCCCGACTGGTTTATGCTCATCTTACAGGATACGGACCTGAAAATGAACGTGCCGGCTACGACGCCATCATTCAGGCCGAAACGGGTTTCACCTTTATGAACGGCGAGGCTGATTGCCGACCGGTGAAAATGCCCGTGGCTCTGATGGATATTCTGGCAGCACATCACATGAAGGAAGGTATTTTGCTGGCACTGCTCAAACGTGAGCGCACAGGACAAGGCATGTATATCGACGTTTCGCTGTTCAGAAGCGGCATATGCTCGCTGGCCAACCAGGCTACCAATTGGCTTGTGGGCGGTTGTATTCCAAAAGCTATGGGCTCCGACCACCCCAATATCGTTCCTTATGGCACCATTTACTACACATCCGATGACAAGCCTGTAGTACTTGCCGTGGGAAGCGACAAGCAGTTTGCTGATTTGTGCAAGGTGCTTGGCAAGCCTGAATTAGCACATGACGAACGATTTCGGACAAATCTCATGAGGGTCAGGCACAGAATTGAACTGCACGAAACACTCACTGAACTGATTAAGATGCTGAGCCGCGATGAATTGCTCAATGCGCTAAACGGCTACAAAGTTCCGGCCGGAGGCGTGTTCAACATGAAGGAAGTGTTCGAGCTGCCCGAGTCGCAGGAAATGCTGATCGAGGGGCAAATCGAGGGCAACGGCTCTTTGAAAGGGGTTCGAAGTATTGCCTTCAGGATGAAAGAGCTTAACTTTGAAGCTCCTGCGGCCCCTCCGCATTATGGAGCAAACAGTTCGGATGTGCTTGATAAGTTGTTGGGGTACAGCCGTGAACGCATTGAATCTTTGATACAAAACAATGTCATTTATGACCGAAACCATAACCAAACCGGCTCTCATTGACGGCTCGCGCCTGATCACCGAAGCCTGTGTGCAGGCGGGCGCCTCGGTGTTTGTGGGTTATCCCATCACCCCGGCCAACCTGCTCTATTCCTATGCCAACAGGCGCTATCCGGTGATGATGGCCGCCCCGGATGAGATTACCACCCTGCAGTGGATGTCGGGCTACGCCGCTCTGGGAAAGTTACCCGTCACGGCAACTTCATTCCCGGGTTATGCCCTGATGGTGGAATCGATTAACATGGCCCAAATGATGGAACTTCCAATGGTCATCATTCTTGTGCAACGCCTAGGGCCGGCTACCGGCACGGCCACAGCAGGTGCCAACGGCGACCTGAATGTGATACATGGTACCATCTCAGGCGGATTTCAGCTGCCGACCTTTTGCATCAGCAATTTCGACGACTGCTGGCACCTCAGCGCCAAAGCCGTACATACTGCGGTCAGGCTTCGCACTCCGGTGGTGCTGCTCACCTCAAAGGAAATGGTGATGACGCAAATGAGTTATGATCTCTCGCGTTTGGAAGCCATCGAAAAAGCCGAAATAAAAGGTTTCGAAGGCGAAACCTACCTTCCCTATCAGGCCAACGGCAGTCATGTTCCAGCCTTCCTGTCCGTGAATCAAAACCTGCATCAGGTGCGTCTCACTGCATCCACGCACAACAAGGCCGGCATTTTGCAAAACACCACTCCTGAAGCGCTCGACAACACCCGGCGTCTTAAAATCAAGGTGGACAATGGAACGGAATTAGTATTCGATTACGATGAGCAAGAAGGTGCCGATTCGCTTATTATTGCATTCGACATTACGGCACAGGCTGCGCGTGAAGCCATTGTCAGGCTAAGGGAAAAAGGAATCAAAGCTGCTCTTCTTGTACCAAAGACCCTATTCCCCATGCCCGAAAAATATATTCAGCTGGCTTCAGGGTACAGTAAAGTCATCGTGGCAGAGGAAAATCTGGATGGTCAATACCGCAGATTGCTGTTTGGTCCTTATCATGACCATCACATCAAAGGCGTGAATGTCATGGGCCGTATGGTGAAACCTGAAGAAATAATGGAGGCAGTGGAAAACTATGGATAATACTATTCTGATCGACAGCCGCGATCTACCCTTCTGCAAAGGCTGCGGACACAGCTCGGTGGCGCAAATGACCGAAAAAGCGCTCGCCAAACTTGGATATCATCCACTCGATGTGATTATGGTCACCGACATCGGCTGCCACGGGATCATCGACAAAAGCCTAAGAACACACACCGTGCATGGACTTCACGGCCGATCGGTAGCCATTGCGGGAGGCATTGCCCACGGATTGGGACATAATTCAGGAAAAAAAGTCATCGTGTTTCTGGGCGATGGCGGTGCCACTATTGGGTTGCAGCACATCCTTATTGCAGCACATCACAATTTCCCGATGACTGTGGTGGTGCACAACAACATGCTTTACGGCATGACCGGCGGACAGCCCAGCGAATATACCCCCGATGGGTTTAATACTCCAACCGCACCAAACCGCTCATCGGCTGGAGCACTGGATATTGTGCAACTAGCGGAAGCTGCCGGAGCGGGATATGTAAGCCGCGTGGCCGGTATTGGCGACTTTTCGGCCGAAATGGCTGAAGCTTTTGCTTACAAAGGGTTTTCGCTGGTTGAGGTGATGGAGATTTGCCCCAGCTACGGGGTGAAGTCGAACCCAGGTATGAAGCTGCGGCAGCTGATGGACGAAACCGGCTATCTGGCAACAAAAAAAGTAAAAACCCCAATCCATGCCGAAAATCCAGCATACGAAGGTTACAACCAGTCGCTCATCACAGATAAACTACTTGTTGAGCAGGCATTTACGCATCGGATGACAAAACCAACAGTGCGCGTTCTGCTTGCAGGATCGGCTGGCGAAGGAACGCAGTCGGCAGCTGAGTTTCTGGCACGTGTTGCCATGTGCAACGGACTACAAGCCAGCAAGAAAGGCCATTATCCGGTGACTGTAGGCGTTGGATTTTCAGCGGCCGAGGTTATCCTTTCAATAGGTACAATTTATTACTCCGGAGGAACAAAACCCGATTTCATGCTCATCACTTCGGCCGACGGGCTCGATTATGCCAGGCCACATCTCGCACAAGCCGAGAGCTCGGCCACTGTGATCATCGACGAAAGTCTGCCCCTGCCCGAAACAAAAGCAAAGCTCATTCAACTTCCGCTCCGGGCTGCTGCCGGTGTACGCAATGCTGCCATGATGAGTATCTTCCGCTGGGCCGATGTCAGTCAGCTACTTGACAACAAATCGTTTATCGATGAATATCAGCGGGGCAAACTTGCCGCAAAAGTGCCTGTTGAAACTTTCAGCGCTAAATGAGGAATTTATAAA
>DAIOUP010000005.1:0-15985 GCA_036759465.1 Bacteroidales bacterium | reverse complement strand
AAGTAATCCTTTGTCGAGTATATAGCGGGCAATTTGTACCGCATTGGTTGCAGCGCCCTTTCTCAGATTATCGGCCACAACCCAGAGGTTTAGTCCCGAAGGCAGGCTGAAATCTCGCCTGATGCGACCCACAAAAGTTTCATCCCGGCCCTCGGCGTAAAGCGGCATAGGATACAGATTGCTTGCCGGATCGTCCTGAACCACCAAATTGGGCCATTTGCTTAACAGACCTTTTGCCTCATCAAGATTAAAGTCCTTTTCGAATTCGACGTTCACCGAAATCGAATGTCCTCCCTTTACAGGTACGCGCACGACGGTAGCCGTGATGGCAATTTCGGGGGCCTCCATGATTTTCCGCGTTTCGAATACCAACTTTTGCTCTTCGCTGGTATAGCCGGTTTGGTCGAAATCGCCTCCATGAGGTATCAGGTTCATGTGAATAGGGTGAGGATAAGCCTTTGTTTCGGGCTGTTGCCCGTTTTGCTCGGCTTCGAGCTGGGCAACACCTTTGAGTCCGGTGCCCGATACCGATTGATAAGTACTGATTACCAATCTCTTAATTTTATAAGCCCGATGAAGAGGAGCCAGCGCCATCACCATCTGAATGGTTGAGCAGTTGGGATTGGCAATTATTTTGTGCTCCGGCTGGATGGCATGGCCGTTGATTTCGGGCACTACCAGAGGGATGGACGGATCTTTGCGCCAGGCCGAGCTATTGTCGATAACCACCGTGCCTGCCTGCGCAAAAAGCGGGGCAAGTTTGAGCGAAGTAGATGCACCTGCCGAAAACAACGCAATATCAGGCTTGAGCGAGAGGGCATTTTCAAAGCCAACCACCTCAACCTCATTGGCTGCAAAATGCACCTTGCTGCCAATAGATTTCTCTGAAGCAACGGGAATAATCATATCCACCGGAAACTGCTGCTCCTCGAGCACCTTCAGCATCACACGTCCCACCATACCGGTGGCCCCAACAACTGCTACTTTCATGAAGACTTCGGCTAAATTTGGATACTTTTACCAACTGAACCGCTGCAAAAATAGAAAATTATGAGGCGTTTACTGTGTATGTTTGTACTGATGCCCTTATGGCTCAGCGCACAGCTTTTCGATAATTTTAACGATGGTGATTTTACGAACAATCCCACCTGGTTGGGAACCACGAGCCGATATACCGTGAACACCTCATTTCAGTTGCAACTGAATGCCACAGAGGCCGGCAATGCATGGCTGAGCACGCCTTACAATCACCCCGGGGGCAATGTGGAATGGCGTTTCTGGATCAGATTGAACTTTGCCCCTTCAGGAAGCAACTTCAGTGACGTTTACCTGGTGAGCAATCAGACTGATCCGACCGGTCCCCTCAATGGCTATTTTCTGCGCTTTGGCGAGGCCGGAAGCAGCGATGCCATTGAGCTTTACCGTAAGCAAGGTACGCAAACCACACGCATACTGCGCGGCACGGAAGCCTTTGTTGCCGCTGCCTTTGCGATTAACGTCAGGGTAACTCGTTCGGCATCGGGCGAATGGAAGCTCTATGTGGACCAAACCGGACAAGGGCTTTATCAACTTCAAGCCACCGGAACCGACAACACCTTCCAACCCGGAGGTTATTTTGCCATCTACAGCCAATACACCATTAGCAATGCCACCCGGATGTATTACGACGACATCTTTTTCGACAGCGAAATCGTCGATACTACTCCGCCCCAGGTGGGTTCTGCAGCAGCTGTAAGTCCATTCAGCGTAAGGGTGCAATTCAACGAAGCCATCAAGCCAGCTAGCCTTACCAACCTACAGAACTACTTTATTGATCAGGGTGTTGGCAATCCCACTGAAGTTTCGGCACCAAGCCCTGCACAGGCAATGTTGCAACTGGCCGTACCACTTGATAATGGACGTATTTACAACTTGACCATCAGCAATATAGAAGACCTCGCGGGAAATATCATGGCTCCTGTCAGCGTGCAGGTTAATTACTATGAAGCAGTTACGGGCGATGTAGTCATCAACGAAATTATGGCCGATCCCAGTCCTGTGGTCGGGCTTCCGGATGTTGAATTTGTTGAACTGCACAATACCACAGCTGTTCCCATTAACCTCGAAAACTGGAAGTTTTTTATCGGTACTTCGGAACGTGTGATAGGAGCAGTAACCATTGCTCCAGGAGGTTATCTGTTGCTTGGGCATCAAAATTCGGCAAACCAGCTTGCGCAATATGGGTCTTTCTTTGGCTTCAGCAGCTTTCAGCTGGCCAATGCAGGTGCATCGCTCAGCCTGCGAAGCAATCAGGGCGCCCTCGTTTCGGCGGTGAGCTATGCCGATACGTGGTATGGCGACAACAAGAAAAAAGACGGAGGCTGGACACTTGAACAAATCGATCCGGGCAATCCCTGTGGCGGTAGCAGCAACTGGACAGCAAGCAATGATGCTTCGGGCGGCACACCGGGCCGAAGAAATTCGGTATTCAACGTACTGGACGCCAGGCCAAAGCCTGCTGCATTCCGATTGATTGGCGACAATATTCTTCAGCTGTGGTTCGATCAGGTGATGGACAATGCCAGCATGGCTGTTGCATCGAATTATTTACTCAAACCAGGCAACATAGCACCCACTGAAGCCCTGGCTAATCCCGCCGACCCCTCGTTCGTAGAATTGGCCTTTAGCAATTCGCTGCAAACCAATGTGCTTTACACCCTCGAAATACTTCCTGCCGTTTTAAACTGTGCCGGAAAGCCGGTATTGCACGGCACGGTACTTCGATTTGCCAAGCCATCTCAGGCCGAAGCAGGCGATGTAGTGATTAACGAAGTGCTTTTTAATCCGCTGGCCGGAGGGGTCGATTTTGTGGAACTCTACAATAAAAGCGAAAAAATCATCAACCTCGAAGAATTGCGCCTGGGCGCTGTACGTCAGACCATTCCCAATCCACCCGATACAACGCTGCGAGAGATTATTGCAACAACACGCATTTTACTGCCTGGGCAAATTGCCCTGCTAAGTACCTCAACACGATCGGTAACAAGTTTGTATCCGGTTCAGGACACCGGTCAGTTTATCGAAATGGCTCAATTCCCCACTTACCCGAACGAATCCGGGACGGTACTGCTGGCTTCGCGACTGGGCAGGGTTATCGATGTTTTTTCCTATTCAGATAAATTGCATCACCCGCTCTTGAAAATCGTTAAAGGCGTCTCGCTTGAACGCATTTCTCCGCTTAGACCCAGCTCCGACCCTAACAACTGGCATTCAGCTTCGCAAACGGTTGGCTTTGCCACGCCGGGCTATCCCAACTCCATGTTTGTGCCTGATGCGCCTCAACCTCTGGAAATTGCCATCGAGCCTGAACTTTTTTCACCCGACGGCGATGGAAAAGATGAATTAACCACAATTCGTTGGAATTTTCCGGTCGAGGGTAATGTGTTAAACATCAGGATTCTCAGTGCCGAAGGATTGCAGGTGAGGCATTTGGTGAAAAGTATGCTGACCGGACTGACTGGTGCGGTAAGCTGGGACGGGCTTGATGAACAGGGCCGCCGATTGCCTCAAGGCATCTATGTTGTTCTGGCTGAATCCTTTGCCATGGATGGAACAAAAAAAGCAACAAAAAAGCCTGTGGTTCTTGTGATATTGTAGCACCATTTGCTTTTGAAGTGATACTGGATTTCAGCCCGGTTTGATTTCATGGAGCCTTTATGAAAAAGGGAAATTCATAATTATTTGTGAAAATGCCACTGTTTCAACACGCATCACGTCTTTTACGAAAACTTTAACACCTGATTGCAGCAAAGCAAACCTTCAGCAATCGTTTTTCAATTACTTTTGACCCAACAACATGAGCATTATCAACCAATTAACCTTTTAAAAGTATGAAAAAGTACATTACAATCCTCTCTATCATGTTTTTCACTGTTGCTTTCCTGAGCTCCTGTGAAAAACTCAAAAGCCTGGCCGACGTGGAATTTGATGCCGACTTTGAGTCCGAACTCAATGTGCCCATTCAGCCCACAAGCCTGAAATCCACTCTGGGTGCCTTCAACAAAACCGAAACCATCGATCCCCTCAGCAACGCTGAATTTCAGAAATACCAGAATAAGATTAAGAACATCAATGTCACTCAGGCCGAAATCACAATTCTTGAGCCCAATCCAAGCTCAATTGTTGTAAGCTCCGCTACCCTCTCAGCAATGATGACCAATATGCCCACAGCATCCTGGAGCATTAGCAACGAAACGCTGACCGACGGAAAAAAGATTATTCTCGACAACAATCAGCAGCAGTTTGACAAGCTTAAGGCCATCATCAACGAGAAAAAACCCTTTGATGTAAACCTGCAGGGAGTTGCGAATGTCAATCAGGGTTCTTTCAAGGTTAAAGTGAAATTCAAGACACGTGTGAAGGCTAATCCACTGAATTAAAATCAGTTTTAAAAGAATAAAAAGAGGCGGCCCGGTCGGGGTCGCCTCTTTGTTTTTGCTAAAGCTCACAGATCAGGCCGGGATATATTCGTTGGCCACAATTTCGGTGATGCTGCGCATTTTGCCTTCGTTGTCCTTCCATTTGTTTGTAACGAGCTTGCCGTTGATGGCCACCATCTGGCCTTTCTTCAACTGTTGGCTCATACGTTCGGCCAGCTTGCCCCAGGCAACGATGCGATGCCAATGGGTGGTTTCGACGCGTTCGCCCTGAGCATTAAAGTAATAATCATTCGTTGCAAGGCTGAAACGCAACATGGAGCGATCTTTGGCAAGGGTTTTCAGTTCGGGCTCGTTGCCGGTGCGGCCGATGAGCTGTACGGAATTGGTGAGTGCTGTCATGGTTTTCAAGTTTTTACGGGGTTAATATCAAGTTGTTTGCGGCTTATTCGTTTGCGGGCTTTTTGTCGGTGCTGCCCATGAGCATGAAGTCGTTGATCGTTACCTCGGTGTTGAAGCGTTTCTGGCCGTCTTTGTCCTCCCACTGGTTGTTGGTGAGCTTGCCCGTAACGGCAATGTGTGCGCCTTTTTTTACCACCTTTTCCATGCGTTCGGCCAGCTTGCCCCAGGCCACCAGGCGGTGCCATGTGGTTTCTTCCACACGCTCGCCTTTTTCGTTGTTAAAGAACTCTTTGGTGGCAACATTCAGGCGAGCCACTTTACCGTCCTTGCCAAAAGTGCGTACTTCAGGATCGTTTCCTGCGTGTCCGATCAACTGAACAAAATTTCTCATCGTTGTCATGGTTTTCAAGTTTTAGGGTTTGACATTGTGTTGATGAACGATTGATGTCGCAAAAGTAGATCCGCCTCCACAACCAAGTCGTATGTTAACCGGTTAGATACGATTATAACCGTTTATAACCGTATATCATCGATTATATAATTGAACTGAAGGATTTTAATCTATCAACAAACCCTTATGGTTTTCCAGAGACTTGATCAATCGGTTGGTTTCTTGAGATGTAATAATAACTCAATAATCTAAACAAGTTGAGGCAAACCTCCTTTTCTGGCGAACGACCCTGCAACAAGAAATCGACTACATCGAAGAGATTAATGAAAACATCTGCGCCTAGGAGTTTTAAACTGAACACCGAGGATAAGGTCAGATTTTCGAAAACTTTTCTCAACACTTATCCGGAAGGTCAAACTGAAGTAAAAACCAGTGGAAATTTCCGCCGTTTCGTTGCAACTTAACACCAATTGAGCCTGCTTCAGTATTCGCTAACTTTGCGCCACAAATTTTCAAGCACTAACTCTTACTATGGACGACATTCGGCAGACAACCCTATTGCGCAAGCCCCATTGGCTCAAAACAAAAGTGCCGGCAGGCAAGGAATACATACAGGTTCGTGAAATTGTTGAAAATCACAAGCTACACACCATATGCACCAGCGGCCATTGCCCCAACATGCACGAATGCTGGGGCCGTGGCACGGCAACGCTCATGATACTTGGCAACATCTGCACCCGTTCGTGCGGATTTTGCAATGTGAAAACCGGACGTCCGCTACCGGCCGACTGGGAGGAGCCTGAAAGGGTGGCCCGCTCAGTGAAGCTGATGAACCTCAAACATGTGGTAATTACCTCGGTTGACCGCGACGACCTGAAAGACCGAGGTGCCGAAATCTGGGCTATGACCATCAGGGCCATAAAGCGCGAAAATCCCGGCACCACCATGGAAACCCTCATCCCGGATTTCGACGGTCGCGAAGACCTGCTCCGGATGGTGTTCGATGCCGGTCCGGAAGTCATTTCGCACAACCTCGAAACCGTTCGCCGCATCACCCCCTGGGTGCGTAGCCGCGCCAAATACGACACCAGCCTGAAAGTGCTCGAACAGGTGGTAAATGCCGGCATCAGGGCCAAATCGGGCATCATGCTTGGGCTGGGCGAAACCCGTGAGGAAGTGCTGCAAACCATGGACGACTTGCGCGGCATAGGTGTTCATGTGATGACCATTGGCCAATACCTGCAGCCCTCACGCAACCACCTGCCCGTGAAGGAATTTGTTGAACCAGAGGTATTTGTCGAATACGAGCGCGAAGGCCTTGCGCGCGGATTTCTCCACGTGGAAAGTGGTCCTATGGTGCGTAGCTCCTACCGGGCCGAGAAACACATGCTCTAAAGTTCATTATGGTTCAGTTTAATTTCGAGGACCTCGGCCGCGGCGACTACAAAACGGTCTGGGATTACCAGGAAACCTTGTTCGCAAAGCTCACTTCAGAAGCCGATAATGTCAGCTCCCTAGCCGGCACACTGCTATTTGTGGAGCACCCGCACGTTTACACTCTGGGCAAGAGCGGCAAGGTGTCGAATCTGCTGGTAAACGAAGACTTCCTGAAATCGAAAGGGGCGCAGTTCTTCCACATCAACCGCGGGGGCGACATCACCTACCATGGGCCGGGGCAGCTTGTAGGCTATCCGATACTCAACCTTAAACGCGTTGGCATTGGAGTGCGGGAATATGTTCATCGTCTCGAAGAAACCATCATTCGGGTACTGGCACATTATGGCATCGAAGCCGGCCGGCTCGAAGGCGCCTCCGGGGTGTGGATCGAACCTGAGGTGGCAGGAAAAGCACGAAAAATTTGCGCTATAGGCGTCAGGGCCAGCAAAAATATCACTATGCACGGCTTTGCCTTCAACGTCAACACCGATCTTAATTATTACAACTACATCAATCCCTGCGGTTTTACCGACAAAGGGGTTACCTCTATGCAAAAGGAATTAGGCTCGACTGTTGATTTTGAACATGTTAAAGAGCTAAGCCTCGAAGCTTTTCTCGAAGTGTTTCAGGCTAAACTCCTTTAAAACTCCTTCCTGAAGGTTGGGTAACTGCCCGCGGCTTCAGCCAGCCAATGAGCAAAAGCACCGCTCCCATGAACAAAAAGGGCAGGTGAAGCGGCGGATAGAAGATTTGCAGCAAAATCATCTGCATGCTTATCCATCCTCCCAGCAATATTCCCTGAATGATAACGAGAGTTCTGGCCAGCTTATGACGCAACACAACGGCAAGCAGGGTAAAAAGCCCGAACAATCCGTTGACAACGAACAAGATAAGCCCTGGCCAAAAATAATTGCTGAACGGGCTGTGTTTCAGGTAATCGAGGGGCATTTGCAGGAGTCCGCCTGTGGGGTCGGCCATAAGGCTATAGCCGCCATAAAATGCTCCGATAGTGTTTATTAACAGAATCAGGATTAAAAAAATTTGCAGTGAAGTACGCATTGTGGTGGAGTTGTTTGATAAACATACTTCAACGACAGTAAAATCTTTTTTGGGTTGCAAAGAAGAACTTGCTCAGAGGCGGAACCCTTTGGCCATTTCAAAATATTTCTGGAAACAGCGATAAGTGATACGGGCGTCTTCAAGTGCGTTATGGGTGGCTTCGGACCGACCAATGCCAAACATTCCGGCCACGGCGTCGAGGCTGTACGATTTTGGTCGGCTTCGCCCGTTGTTGTCGAAAATGCTGTAGAAGAGCATGGTAAGGCTTACGAGGTCGAGAATGCGGCGGGCAAAAGGCCAGCCGAGGTTCAGATCGTCAAATTTGTATTCCAGAAAGTTGACATCGTTGAGTACACTTTGCCCGCAAATAACCACATCCGTGAGCGGTTCGCCCTGCCTGCGACGAAGCGTTTTTCTTATCCAATTTTCAAAAGCTTCCAATGCTTCATAGCTGGATGGGGCTTCCTGCAGGTCGTGGAGACTGATGCCATGCACAGCCTCAGCATAACTGTTGAATGTTTCCTCGTTGTCGGGATAAACAAGTGATTCGAACTCGCCCAGCTGCGACCAGTTTTCGCCGGCCAGCACAGCGCCAATCTGAATGATGTCGTGATATCCGGCTTCGGTGCCCGACATTTCCAGGTCGATGATCAGATGATACATAAGTTTGGGAGGAATTAAACCGCAAAGTTATCAGGCTTTTGGGTGTACCCATTAACTTGCCGGAATTGTTTGTTAACTGTTGGCTGTTTGAGCCGTACTATCGATGTGTTACTTTTGGTGCCGGAACAATTTTGTTCTTCGCGTTGTTCAATGCTCATAATTCGGTATGCTGATGAATAAAAAAGTGCTCGTACGCGTTTTTGCCCTAATGATTCTCATAGCCCTGGTGGTATGGCTTTTGATGTTTAAAAAAGGCAGCAATGAAAATCAGAGCCCTTCCGCTGGCGCCCAACAGCGGGCAGCCACTCTTCCTGTAACAGCCTTTGTTGCAGGACTAATGCCAGTAAACGACCTTGTCGTTGCTACAGGCACTGTGCTTCCCGACGAAATGGTAGAAATGTCATCGGAAGTTTCGGGAAGGATAGTGAAAATTCATTTCACCGAAGGTCAGGTCGTGCGCAAGGGCGATCTGCTCGTCACGCTGAACAATGCTGATTTGCAGGCGCAGCAGGAACGCAATCGTCATCAGCTTGCACTGGCTCAGGAGCGCGAGCGAAGACAAAAGGTTTTGCTTGAGAGCGAAGGCATCAGCCAGCAAACTTACGACCAGACCCTCACCGAGCTCAACAGCCTGCGCGCCGAAGCTGCCTTGTTGCAGGCCCAGCTGGAAAAAACAACGGTAAAGGCACCATTCGACGGGTTGGCCGGACTGCGTTATCTTAGTGAAGGCGCGTATGTTTCGCCGGGCACAAAAATCGTCAGGATTGTGAAGACCAAACCTGTGAAGATCGACTTTAGCGTGCCGGAGCGCTATGTGCAGTATATCAGAAAAGGTACTCCGGTACATTTCAGTATTGAGGGCAACGAAAAGCATTTCGAAGCCCGCGTGGAGGCCACCGAAGCTATGGTGGACCAGCGTAGTCGGTCGCTTATGGCCAGAGCAGTCTTTGCCAATCGTGACGGAGAAGTAGTACCGGGAATGTTTGCAAGGGTGGAGCTTTCGGCCAACGGCCTGGTGGAAGCGCTGCAGATACCCGCCAGATCAATCATCCCCGAAATGGGCACCAGCAAAGTGTTTGTGTATCGTGGCGGCAAAGCCGAACCGGCCATCATCACCCCCGGATTGCGCACCGCAAGCATGGTTCAGGTAATGACGGGTTTGTCGGCCGGCGACACAGTGATCACCTCCGGGCTGTTGCAACTCCGACCTGGAATGGGCGTTCAACTAAAAAACGTTGTAACACCATGAGTTTATCGTCAGTCAGCATTCGCCGCCCTGTACTGGCCTCTGTGATGTCGATTATGATTATCCTTTTTGGGGTCATTGGTATGTTGAGTCTGGGCGTGCGCGAATATCCCTCGGTTGATCCTCCGGTAATCACGGTTTCCACTTCCTACGTGGGCGCCAATGCCGATGTAATTGAATCGCAGATTACCGAGCCCCTCGAAGAATCGATCAACGGCATCGACGGCATTCGCACCATCAGCTCGGTAAGCCGCGACGGCCGCAGCACCATCACCGTGGAATTTGACCTTTCGGTCGATCTGGAAAAAGCCGCCAACGACGTGCGCGACCGCGTTTCGCGGGCACTGGGTTTTTTGCCGCCTGACACCGACCCTCCAATCGTGGCTAAAGCCGATGCCGATGCCACACCCATAGTCTTTTTGAACATAAAGAGCGAACAGCGCTCGCTACTGGAACTCACCGAAATAGCCGAACGCACCTTTAAAGAGGCTTTGCAGACCATACCCGGGGTGAGTGCCATCAACATCTGGGGTGCCAAGCAATACAGTATGAGGCTTTGGCTCGATCCTTCTCGATTGGCAGCCTACGGGCTGAGTCCGATCGATGTGCGCAACGCCCTGGCCCGTGAAAACCTTGAGCTACCCAGCGGACGTATCGAGGGAACCGAAGTTGAGCTTACGGTGCGCACATTAAGCCGGCTGGAAACTCCCGAACAGTTTAACAACCTTATCATTCGTGAATCCGAAGCCGGCATTATCCGCCTGCGCGATGTGGGCCGTGCCGAACTCGGACCACTCAACGAACGTACCATTTTGCGACGCGACGGCGTGCCCATGGTGGGCAATGTGCTCATTCCGCAACCCGGCTCGAACCATATCAGCATTGCCGACGAGTTTTACAAACGACTCGAAGTGATCAAAAAAGACCTGCCCGACGATATAGAGTTAGGCATCGGTTTCGACTCGACTACCTACATCCGTGATGCCATCAACGAGGTGGAACAAACCATTTATCTAGCGTTTGCACTGGTTGTGCTGGTCATATTCTTCTTCCTCCGCGACTGGCGCACCTCGCTCATTCCTGTGGTGGTAATTCCCATCTCGCTCATTGGGGCATTTTTCGTGATGTATGCAGCAGGCTTTTCTATCAATGTGCTCACCTTACTGGGTTTGGTTTTGGCCATTGGTCTGGTGGTTGACGATGCCATTGTGGTGATCGAAAACATTTACACCAAGATCGAAAAAGGCATGCCGCCTTTGGAGGCAGCCACCAAAGGAGCAGCCGAAATCTTTTTCGCGGTCATTGCCACCACCGTGGCGCTGGCAACAGTGTTTCTGCCCGTAATCTTTCTCGAGGGTCTCACCGGCCGCTTGTTCAGGGAGTTTGGGGTAGTGTTGGCTGGATCGGTGATTATCAGCTCTTTTGTGGCGCTCACGCTCACGCCCATGCTATCGTCGCGCCTGCTGCGCAGGCAGGAAAAACACAACTGGCTTTATGAAAAAACCGAGCCATTCTTTAACTGGCTCATAAGCCTGTACTCGAATAGCCTGGCTGTTTTCCTCCGGCGCCCGTGGATGGCATTTGTCATTTTGCTCGTTTCTGCAGTGTTGATTTTTACCGTTGGCCGCCAGATTCCATCCGAGCTGGCACCCATGGAGGACCGTTCGGGAATGATGGCCTTTGCTACAGCGCCCGAGGGTGCCACTTTCGAATTCATGGAAACCTATGTGCAGGATCTCATCGAAGTGGTTCAGCGTGAGGTGCCCGAGCTGTATTCGCTGGTCACCATTACTTCGCCCGGTTTTGGCGCAGCCAGCTCGGTGAATTCGGCCTTTGCCCGCATCAGGCTGGTGGAGCCCGACCAACGAAAGCGCTCGCAGCAGGAGATTGCCTCTCATCTGGGCAGGCAGTTGTCGCAACTCACCCAGGTGCGCAGCTTTATTACTCAGGAACAGAGTATTTCGACACAGCGCGGCGGGCTCCCGGTGCAATATGTGATACAGGCACGCAATATCGAAAAGCTCAGGGCGGTACTGCCCCGTTTTATGCAGGAAGTAAACCAAAGCCCAGTGTTCCAGTTTTCCGACCTCAACCTGAAGTTCAATAAGCCTGAGCTGCAGATTTCCATCAACCGCGAAAAAGCCCGCAGCATGGGGGTTTCGGCCCAGGATGTTGCCCAGACACTCTCAACAGCCCTCAGCGGTCAGCGCTACGGCTATTTTATTATGAACGGCAAGCAGTATCAGGTTGTAGGGCAGCTCGACCGGCAATTTCGCATGCAGCCCGCCGATTTGGACAACCTTTACGTAAAAAACAACGCAGGTGAGCTGGTTCAGCTTTCCAATCTGGTGGAGGTGCGCGAAGAAATCAATCCTCCGGCGCTCTATCGCTACAATCGCTATGTTTCGGCTACCGTTTCGGCCAGTCCGTCCCCTGGCAAAACCCTAGGTGAAGGTATAGCCGAAATGGACCGCATTGCATCGCAATTGCTCGACGACAGCTACAGCACTGCTCTGGCCGGGGTGAGCAAGGATTTTGCTGAAAGCTCTTCAAGCCTCGTCTTTGCTTTTATGCTCGCTCTGGTGCTTATCTACCTTGTGCTGGCAGCCCAGTTCGAGAGTTTCCGCGACCCGTTGATCATCATGTTCACAGTTCCTCTGGCGCTGGCCGGAGCAGTGATCAGCCTTTGGCTGTTTGGCAATACACTCAACATTTTCAGCCAGATAGGCATCATCATGCTGATTGGTCTGGTAACCAAAAACGGTATTCTTATCGTTGAGTTTGCCAACCAGCGTAAGGCTGCCGGATTGAGCCGCGACGAAGCCATTCACGATGCCGCCGTGGCCCGATTCAGGCCCATTCTGATGACCAGTTTGTCCACTATCCTTGGTGCATTGCCCATTGCCCTTGCGCTTGGTGCCGGATCGGGCAGTCGCGTTTCGATGGGTATAGCCATTATTGGTGGGCTTACGCTGGCCACCATATTCACGCTGTATGTGATTCCGGCCATGTATCATTATATCTCGGAGAAAACAAAAGCCGTTTCGAATGTGGCCGAACTATCCGATAATCAACCAGCAACCCAGGAGGACTTATGAAACGGTATTTTCTGATCATCATTTTGCCGGTATTATGGTTTTCGGCAGCTTCGCAAGCCCTGCTAACCCCTGAAGAAGCGCTGCGGATTGGTCTCGAAAACAATTTTGGCATCCTGCTGGTGCGCAACGACAAAGCCATAGCCGAAAACAACACATCCATCGGCAATGCCGGCATGTTGCCACGCGTCAACCTGAGCGGCAGCCGCAATTTCAGTGTGAACGACAGCCGGCAGGAATTTTTAACCGGACAGGTCAACGAGCGCAACAACGCACACTCCCAGGTTTTTAATTATGGTGCGCAGCTAAACTGGACTATTTTCGATGGTTTTCGCATGTTTCGCCGCTACGGCCAGCTCAAATCGCTCGAAAAAAAAGCCGAAATGCAGGAGCTTTTGGCGGTTGAGCAGACCATTCAATCCATCTATAACCAATATTATGGCTTGGTTTTGCTGGAAAAACGCCGGGCTTTTCAGGAGCGAAGCCTACAACTGAGTGGCGAACGCGTACGCCTTGCCGATACCAGGCTGCGCAGCGGCAGCGGATCGAGGCTTGAATTTTTGCAGGCACAGGTCGACAGGAACAACGATAGCAGTGCATTGTACGAAATCAGAAATCAGATTGTGAGGGCGCGAATGCAGTTCAATCATACCCTGGGGCGCGAGCCGGAGACTGATTTCCGGGTGAGCGACACCATACCAGAAAGCTCATTGCCCGATGAGGCAGTGTTGTCGCAGAGACTGCTCGAATACAACACCATGCTCTCGCTTGCACGGCAGGACGAACAGATTGCCCTTCTGTCAATAAAGGAAATACGTTCGCGCTACTATCCTGAGCTTGCTGCCACTATATCATACAGCTACCTGAATCAGCAAAGCGAGGCCGGTTTTCTCATCAGCAATAATTCCTCGGGCTTCACCTACGGCCTGGCTGCCAGCTTGAGCATCTTCAATGGTCTGAACACGAGGCGCGAGCTCAAAAATTACAAAATACTTGCAGAGAATAGCAGTTTGCGCATCGCTTCGCTTGAAAACGAGCTGAAAGCCAACCTTATGGCCATGATTCATCAATACCGCAACAAGCTCAGCCAGATCGAACTCGAAAAACAAAACGCTCAGGCAGCCGCCGAAAACCTGAAACTTGCATCACAACGATACAGCATTGGCGACCTCTCTGGACTCGAATACCGCGAGGCACAACGAAACGATCTCAATGCAAGTGTGCGCTTGCTGCAAAGCCTGCAGGAAGCCGGCCTACTGGAAACCGGTATAAGACAAATGACCGGCCTATTGCGATTTGGCGCTCAATAACCAGAAGCATATTTTTGTCGCGAGCAAAAATGTTGCCTTGCTTCAGTTATTTTTGTACATTTACGCCACCAGTTGAATTTTTCAGTTTAGTTTCTCAGGCATGAAAAGCAGACAAGACAAGCTGATCAGGCCTCCGGAACAACCAAATCTGATTATTTAATGAGCCCGGATTTCAGCCTGATTGTAGTCGTACTCGAACAGCTCGAAAAGTTTGTCCTTGTACTTGATGAGGACAGGGTTGTTTATGCCAACACGGTAGCACGAAAACAACTTGGCATACCAGATGGCGAAACAGCTGCTGTGTTCAAACAACACGTTATCAGCGACGAAATACTCGGCCATTGTAACTGCAACAATGGAACCTCACTTGCCGGGGAGCTTCATTTAATGATGTTGCATATTGCCGACAAAACCTACAGGCATTTCCGATTGCTGCGAAAAGAAATAACCTTCAACGGAAAGAATCTGATTTATTATCAGGAATGCGATGTTGAAAGCTGTGAGCTGCGCCTAGACTACGAGCGCAAACGTCAGGACGCCATCCTCGACATGATTCCCGATCAGATGTTTTTGCTTGACGAACAGCTGCGTGTTATTGAGTTTCATACCCTTGATCATGGTCTGCTGCTCGATCCCAGCCTGTCGTTTCTTGGGAAGCCTTTTACGCAAAGCCTTCCCGAGCACACGCATCAAACCATACAACGCGCCCTTTCTGAAGCCAGAGATATAGGTTTTACCAGCGGTGCTCAATACTGGCTGGAGCAAAACGGCAAAGAACGCTGGTGGGAAATATCCGTGCGTTGCACGAACATAGGCGAAACCCTTCGCTACGTAGTGATGGCGCGCGACATCACCCAGACCAGAAAAGACGCCCTGGCGCTGGCCCAAAGTGAGGCTTTGTTCCGCACGGTGGCCGAACAGGGCCAGGACGGCCTGGTGGTGGCCGATCGCACAGGCAGTGTGGTGCACTGGAACAGCAGTATGGAAACGATTACAGGCCTCAGTAAAGCAGAGGTAATGGGTAAGTCGATTGCTCAGGTGATATTTAGCCTGAGCACGCCTGAACAACAGCAATTGCCCGGCGCATTCGAGCAGCTCCACGACCGCATCAACCGGCTGCTTACCAAAGAAGATCTTCATTGGCTTGGCCAAACGGCCGAGCAGGAGATTCTGCGTCCCGACAATACCAAGCGACTGGTATCCACCGTGTTGTTTCCCATCGAATTCGATAACCAATACCTCATCGGAGCGTGGTACTCCGATATTACCGATCAGTGCATGGCCGAGCTTGCCCTGGTGGAAAGCGAGGCTTACATACGAACCCTGTTTTACGATTCACCGGTTCCGGTACTCGTCGTTGAATTGCCTCAACTCAAAATATACGATCTCAACAATGCAGCAATAAGTGCATTTGGCGTCGAGACAAGGGACTCGCTTGAAGGGAAAAATATAAGGGAACTGTTGCCCGACAACCCATCGCTCCTCGAGGAACAACAAACTAAACTGCAGATGCTTCTTGAAAAGCGGGCCACATCGGTGGAATGCCATTTTAAGCGCAATGGCAGCGAGATTTGGGATGCCAGGGTATATGCCTTTAATATTTCATTGGTTGGCCGCGACCTCCTTCAGCTGACCCTTGTTGACACAACTGCTCACAACAAAGCCATGAAGGCCCTGTACGAAAGCGAATCGCGCTACAGGGCCGTGGCCGAAAACGCCAATGCCGGCATCGGTATTTTCGACCTTGAAGAGCGCGTGGTGTTTGCCAACGACACCCTGGCCGAGATGTTGGGCTACAGCAGAAATGAACTTACTGGAAAACCGATGTCGGACTTTGTTTCTTACGAAACCTTTGAAATCTTTAAGCAAAAAACCATCGAGCGTCAACATGGCAATATCGACCGCTACGAAGCCAGCATGAAGCATAAAGATGGCAGCATGAGGCACTTTTCCATTTCGGCCTCACC
>DAIOUP010000004.1:0-17679 GCA_036759465.1 Bacteroidales bacterium | reverse complement strand
ATGAACTGCTCAACATAGCCATGTCGCTGAGCGACCAGATGATCGACGAAATAATGGCTCAGCGAGAACTACTGGCCGCTGAAAGGGGCGAATTAACGCCTTATCCCAAAACGATTTATGCTAAAAAAATTATTTCGGATATAAAATTACAGATTGAGCATCACCCCGTAACAGAAGGCAAGGAAATACATATTGATGCTGCTGACGAAGATTTAATGCTCATAACCGATCCTGTATTGTTAAGACGCGTCCTGCTTAATATGACCAAAAATGCCGTTGAAGCCTCCAAACCAGGGCAGGCGATTAGCATTTCCTATTCTTTGGACGAAGAGAACAAACAGGTTACCTTCAGCGTGCACAATGAGGGAGAAATGACACCTGATGTAAAAGCTCAGGTATTTCAGCGCAGTTTCAGTACCAAAGACACCAGCAGGGGCGTTGGCACCTACAGCATCAAACTATTGGGCGAAAAATACCTGAAAGGCACCGTCAGTTTCAGCTCCGATGCCGAAAACGGAACCACTTTCGCAATTAAACTGCCTGTTGCACTTTAAGGCCGGAGCACAACAAGTTTTTCGGTGTGCTTAGCTCCATTGCGGATAAGCGTAACAAAGTAAAGCCCAGGCACAAACTCGGGCAAAACAAATTGCCGTGATTGCTGCTGAACATTGGAACGGAAAACCATCTTTCCGCTATTGTCGCTTATTGCAATAGTGGCCTGCCCTGCCGCTTCTTCGGGAAAATAAACAAAGGTCTTGCCATGCGATGGATTTGGTCCAATACTGAACATGGCTTCGTTCTGTCGTTCTGTCATACCGACCGTAATGCCAGTAACCTGCTCGAAAGTCCAATTAAGTGGGTCAACCTGAATGGAAACTACCTGTTTATTCACCGGAACGGTAAACTGCTTCATATTGGCATCCTGAAACAGGCGAATATCCTGTGAACTGCCATCATTAAAAATCAATCGGTACGGCATGGTCATAACAAATAGAGGGGTAGTGGCTGTGGTGGTTTGCACCACGTTCATCCTGAGGTTATTGCCCTCCATCCACCACGCAATGGCATAGCGTGGATAACCCTCTCCATAGTACCACTGATTGAAAAATTGGGTAAAGTCCATGCCTGTTACCTGCTGGGCCACCATTTTGAAGTCGTCGCCTGTTGCAGTGCTGTCCTTAAATTGTGTCTGAAATGTTCTTAAAACTGCAAAGAAAAGGCTGTCGTTGTTTATTTCGTGGCGAAGTACATGAATAATTGATGCCCCCTTGTCGTAGCTCAAACGGCCGTTGAAAATCCTCCATACGTTGCCTGGATTGATCTCAGATGGTGGAATATAAACACTTCCGCCCGGCTGCGACATCACATTGTTTTGTGTGCTGATCATAAAGGAATTGCCCGACTGGGGCCCGTTAATGTAGTATTGCGCCAGATAATTGCTGTAGGTGGCAAAACCCTCGTTGATCCATATGTCGCTCCAGGTAGCACATGTAACATTGTCGCCAAACCACATATGACCCAATTCATGGGACACAAGATTGAACGAAAAACTGCCCATCGTTGACATTGTCTGGTGCTCCATTCCACCTCCAAGCTGTGTGAGGGCATGGCCGTATTTTTCCTGATGGAAGGGATAAAGGGTAAACAGATCGGAAAACAACTCGATCATAGGTACAACCTTATCGAGATTGTTTTTTTGCTGTGGTAAATAATTTGGATGATTGTAAACATAGTTCTGCACAAGCACCGAATCGCCACCCATGGCCTGAGGCTTGGCGTAAATGCTATAGTCTTGATAATCAGCTACAGCATAAGAAATTAGATAATAAGCTATTGGATAGCGCGATTTCCATTCGTGACGCACTTTACCGTCGGGAAGGGTCACAACATTCGTCAATAAACCCTGCGATCCGGCCTTGGTGCCAGCCGGTGAAGTAAGGAATACCCAAACGGAGTCGGCCTTGTCGTTGAGGTCTTGCTTCACGGGAAACCAATCCTTAGCGGCAAAGGGTTCTGAAAGTGACCAGGTTACTGATTTCTGCCATTGGCTGCTGTAGGCATTGGAAACGCCGGCGAAAAACCCTCCGGTAGGAGGTGTTCCCTGATAAGTGATAGAAGCAACAAAATTTTGCCCTTGCTGCAGCGGATTAACCGGAACGAGCACATTATCCCCTACCCTGCCATAACTTGTTGCGGTAACGCCATTGAAGACAATAGACGAAATATTGTGAGCGGTGATCAGCTCAAAGGCAAATGTATCGAGCACAGGAGCAACCACTTTCCCATGGATGTGAACCGTTCCGCCAACCGAAACAGAGGTATGCAATACGTTGATATCCAGATGATAAAACGTTACATCATATTTATTCACGAGCGGACTTTGCCAATCGTTGCGCCATGCAAATTTTGGAACGAAAACTTCCTTTGGATAATGCCGGCAAAACCGGTCATGGTGTTCTTCGCAGGCTTCAAGGCCTGTTTGAGCATAAGACGAAAATTTTACTGCTGTGATGAAAAGCACAAGTATTGTTGAGTATCGAAGAGAATAAAAAACTGAAGACATTGCTTTAACGTATTTTTGCGGATTACGAAAGTACAAACATTTGAGAAGGAACGTTGTTAAAGATTACTCCTCTTTGGGCATGAATGCATCTAACCCTTATACGCTACTAATATCCAGGCTCGAAGACTTCATGCGCCGCTATTTGAGTAATCGGCTGGTGCACGGCTCTTTGGCATCGACCGGGTTGACGGCATTATACCTTTTGGTAGTAAACGGAATCGAATATTTTGCATACCTTCCGGGGAAAGTACGTTTTGTTCTGCTTGCAGGTTTTTTGATCTTACTGCTCTATACCCTTATTTTCCAAGTATTTATTCCGGTATATCGCTTGCTTTTTTTCCGGAAATTCATAAGCCGCGAAAAGGCCGCACAAGTTATAGGCGAACGATTGCCCGAAGTTTCTGATAAACTGCTAAACCTTTTACAGCTTGGAGAAAAGGCCTCACTGACCGATGATGACAACAGCCTGCTTTCTGAGGCCATAAAGCAAAAGTCAGATAGGCTGAGTCTTGTGCCATTTGTCAATGCCATCGACAAAAAGAAAACAAAGCGTGTAGTCCGATGGTCATTGATCCCATTGGCGGTAGTGTTGTTGTTGCTGATGGTTTTTCCCTCTTTTCTGGTCAGTCCTTCAACGCGTATTATTCGATACAACAAGGTTTTCGAAAAGCCCCTTCCCTATCAGGTTACTGTTACCAACACCAGCCTCGAAGCATTGCATAATGAAGATTTCGTTCTTCAACTGAGTGTTACCGGTCAGGAAATACCGGAACAGTTCTTCCTCATTATGTATGGTATGAAGATTGAAATGAACCGCCTTTCAGCCATCGAATTCAACCACACCTTCCGAAAAGTCAATCGTGATATTATTTTCAGAATTAGTGGCGGAAGCTATCTTAGCAGGGAACTTTTGCTTTCAGTCCGCTCGCGCCCTCGCCTTTTAAGCTATACCGCAAGCCTTGCATATCCCGAATACCTGAAACGCGAGTCAGAAAAACTAGTCAATCCGGCATTCATTTCTGTTCCTGCCGGAACAAAAATAAACTGGGCATTCAACACAAAAGATACTGACATGCTCAGTATTGCTATTGACAGCCTTTCAGAACAAGCTGTCAAAGGCGAAAGCCTCTGGACCTTTGGTATGACATCCACCGATAAGGTTAATCTCGAAGTTTTTGGGAGCAATCAATTTATGCAAAATGAGGCCTTGCTTACTGTTCGGATAGATGTGATCAGGGACGAATACCCGACAATAGCTGTAAGCGATCTGCAGGAAGAACAGCTTTCCCGAAAACGTTTTTTCAGTGGCTTTATCACCGACGATTATGGTTTCAACGATCTAAGCGCCTTACTTTCAGTTGCTGACCAGCAAAAGGCCGGTTTTGCCAACGATAAGCGCCGCATAAGCTTGTACCTGCAACCAGCGCTAATGCGCCAAAACTTCTATTATGCGCTCGATTTGGACACTTTAAACCTTTCCCCGGGGCAACAAGTAAACATTCAGTTCAGAATAACGGATAACGATAAATTTTCCGGACCTAAATCCTCACTATCTCAGGTTTTCAGTTATCAGATTCCCTCGGTGGATATGCTTGATTCGATCAGAAGAAATCAGGAGCAGGCTTTGGAGAAGAAACTTGAAAACCTGCAACAGAATGCCGCCGCCCTAAAGAAAGAGATACAGAAGATAAATCGGCGTATGCTTTCGAAACCAGAGCCTGATCAAAATGACAGGGCAGTGATCAATGAACTGGTTAAGCAACAGCTTTCACTGCAGCAGCAAATGGATCAGCTTAAGAAAGAGCGCGAAAGTATAAACCGTTTCAATAAGGAAAACGAGTTGCTTAACGAACGATTAGTAGAAAAACAGGCAATGATCGATAAGCTTGTAGAGGATGTTATCCCCGACGACCTGAAAAAAATGATGGAGGAGCTTGAGCGGCTTCTTGATAAGGTAAATAAAGACCAGCTCTCCGATTTCCTGAAGAAAATGGAAATGAGCACCGATCAGATGGAAAAAATGCTCGACAGAAACCTTTCGCTGCTAAAACAACTGCAGTTTGAAAAAGAGATGAATGCACTCCTTGAACGACTTGACAGGCTTTCCGAAGAACTGCGAAAGAATGCTGAGGCCACAGCTAACCGACAACAGGATAACAAGCAGCAACTGCAGCAAAACCTTAAATCAATTGAAGAAAACTTCAAACAGGAAATGTCAAAACTGGATAGTTTGAAGTCAGAAAATAACAGCCTTGAGCAACCTTTCTCCTTTCAGGATACAAATAAAGAGGAAGAAAGCATAAAACAGGACCTCGAGCAAGGCAGTAAAATGCTGCAGCAAAACGACAGCATAGGATCTTCTGGCAAACAGCAAAAAGCCTCCGAGCAAATGAAAAAACTGAAAGATCAGCTTATGTCGATGATGCAGATGAGCGAAGAGGAACAATTGGCCGAGGATGCCCGACTCGTAAGATATCTGCTCGAGAATGTTTTACGAATTTCATTCCGTCAGGAAGAACTGATTGGCCAGTTAAGCAGAATGCGTCGCGACGACCCAGCCTATTCATCGGTGGCGCGCAATCAAAGCATGCTGCTCGAGTCGTTCAGGGTTGTCGATGATTCGCTAACAGCATTGGCCCGCCGACAGCCAATGGTTGGTAATTTTGTTTTAGATGAAGTTTCGTCGATAAAATTTCGGATCGGTGATGTTCAGGAGAAGATGAAAGAACGTCTCACGGCAGAGGCAGCCTCATCGCAGCAATTTGCTATGATGTCGCTCAACAACCTTTCCCTTATGCTTGCCGAGTCGCTTAAGAATATGGAAGAGAGTTTGGGTATGCCTTCATCTGGAAAGGGAAAGGGAAAATCGAAGCGGACCATGCCCGGCAATGCTATGCAGCGCATGCGCGAAATGCAGGAAGCGCTCGGAAAGCAACTTCAGGATATGATGCAGGGAAAGCAACCAGGGCAGGGGCGAAGCGGTATGAGCGAAGAGATTGCTCGTATGGCAGCTCAGCAGGAAGCGCTGCGTCAGCAGATGAAGAATCTTATCGACCAGCTTAAATCTGAAGGGCAGATAGGCGATGGAGGTCTGAATAAAGTGCTGGAAGATATGGAAAAGCTGGAGGAACGACTTGTGAATAGATACCTCGACGAGCAGACGTTAAAGCTTCACCGCAATATCGAGGTAAGAATGCTTGAATCGGAAAAAGCCCTGAAGGAGCGCGAACTTGAAGAAAGACGCGAATCGTTTGAATTTAAAGGCGAGAATACAGGTAACCTTATTGACGACTCTGAGTATAACAGGATCATGAAAATTCAGCTGGATATGCTGCGTACAAGCCCTCTCGATCTGGAACCATTTCTGAGAGACAGAGCGCGTAATTATTTTATTCGCTTTAACGAATCACAAAGCAATGGACTACCAAATAACCGTTAACACTGACGAAAGTGGCTTCAGCGCTATAGAGCATTGGGTTGAACAGATTGCCGATTATTACAATCTGGGTTCCAGCTACTACGGCGCTTTGAGCGTATTATTCGATGGAGTTCTGACCCATTTTATGCCGATTGCTGATATTATCGATATACAACTTATCGTTGACGATAACGGTTTTAGTTTTTTGATAGCAGGTAAAATTCCCACTGAGAAGCGAGAAGGTGGAAAACCGAATGATGACACTTTAATTCAGCTTCTCGAGCAACTCAGCAGCAGTTTTAATGTCAGCCCTAACAGCATCGAGTTCAGGCTGGCTTCCGACAGTATGCCTCAGGAAAAGGTACAGAAGAGACAAACCCAACTTATTTCCTATTTTAAAAGTGGTTCAACCACGTTGAAAAACTATGATAACTTTTCACGCTCTTGACGTTGAACTTCCTGTTTGGTTTAACCAGCGCAAGCTGAGTCGATGGATAAATGAGGTTATTGCTCAACACGCCAATTTCTCCGGAGAGCTTTCCTATATACTTTGCAGTGACAATAAAATACTGGAAATCAACAAAAACCATTTGGACCACGATTATTACACCGATATCATTACTTTCAACTTATCTAATTCTCAAAAGGTCATCAGAGGAGAAATTTACATCAGCCTCGAAAGGGTAGAGGAAAATGCTAAAAAAATGAATCAAACAATTGAAAATGAATTAAATAGGGTATTGATTCATGGCGTGCTTCACCTTATGGGCTATCAGGATCACACTGAGGAAGAGCGTTCGGAAATGCGGACTAAAGAGGACTATTGCTTATCTTTGCTGCCTTAATTGCTAAAGATCAACGACTTACAAAATCGTTTCACGTGAAACATACTAAAAATGCTATTTGATACTTATGATGTGATTGTTGTTGGTGCCGGACATGCAGGCTCCGAGGCTGCCGCTGCAGCCGCCAATATGGGTAGCAAGGTGCTCCTGATAACGATGAATATGCAGACCATAGCCCAGATGTCGTGCAATCCTGCTATGGGTGGTATCGCAAAAGGTCAGATTGTTCGCGAAATAGATGCCTTGGGCGGATATTCCGGAATAGTAACTGACCGTACGATGATACAATTCCGGATGCTTAATAAATCGAAAGGGCCTGCAATGTGGAGTCCACGCGCACAAAGCGACCGCATGTTATTTTCTGCCGAATGGAGACTAATGCTCGAAAAGATTCCTAATCTCCATTTCTGGCAGGATACAGTTACAGGAATTCAGATTAAAAACGGCAGGGTTACTGGGGTTAGAACCTCCATGGGTCAGGAGATCCCTGCTAAATCGGTAGTGCTGACAAATGGAACTTTCCTGAATGGAATTATTCATATAGGCGAGAAATCCTTCGGTGGTGGTCGTATGGGTGAAAAAGCCAGCTCTGGAATTACGGAGCAGCTTGTAACACTTGGCTTTCGTGCAAGCCGCATGAAAACAGGAACCCCCGTGAGGATTGATGGAAGGAGCATCGATTTTAGCCGACTTGTCGAGCAAAAAGGTGATGAAGAGGTGAGGGGATTCAGCTTCCTCAAAAATCCCGAATTACCTAAGCAAATGAGCTGCTGGATCGCTCATACCTCCAAAAAAGTGCATGATACGCTTCGCCTAGGATTTCATCTTAGTCCAATGTTTACCGGACGCATCGAAGGTATAGGCCCGAGGTATTGTCCAAGTATCGAGGATAAAATTGATCGTTTTTCGGGCAAGGATGCCCATCAGCTTTTTGCCGAACCTGAGGGCTGGAATACTGTGGAATATTACTTAAATGGCTTCAGCTCTTCACTCCCCGATTACATTCAGCTCAAAGCCTTAAGACTGATAGAAGGCTTTGAAAATGCAAGAATATTCAGACCGGGCTATGCCATCGAATACGATTATTTTCCACCTGAGCAATTGAAGCACACTCTGGAAACCAAACTAATCGAAAACCTCTATTTTGCAGGACAGATAAATGGCACTACCGGCTACGAAGAGGCCGCTGCCCAAGGCATTATGGCCGGCATTAATGCACACCTGAAAGTGAACGAGCAAGAACCTTTTGTGCTTGGTCGCGATGAGGCTTATATCGGCGTGCTTATTGACGATCTTATTACAAAAGGCGTTGACGAGCCTTACCGAATGTTTACGAGTCGCGCCGAACATCGGATTTTGCTTCGTCAGGATAACGCGGACGCGCGACTGACCGAGAAATCCTACAAAATTTGCCTGGCTGGTGAAGAAAGGTATTTGCGCTTTGTTGAAAAGCAAGAACGTGTAAACGCACTGATCGAACTTTTCAGAAATACATCGGTGTCTCCAGATCAGGTGAATGGCTTGTTGGAGCAAAAAGGAACAAGCCCACTCAGCACAAAACAAAAGCTTACCTATCTCTTGCTTAGGCCACAGCTTCGCATTTATGATCTTCTTCCATTTTTCAGGGAATCATTAAACGGATCAGCGTCTGATGAGCTGTTTAATGAAGTGCTTGAGTCGGCCGAGATCGAAATCAAATACGAAGGATATATTGAAAAGGAAAGAGAGATGGTAGTTAAACTGCACCGGCTTGAGCACATCCGGATGCGCCCCGATTTTGATTATCATGCCATGCAATCCCTGTCATACGAAGCCCGCGAGAAACTGTCAAAAATAAAACCCGAAACGCTAGGTCAGGCTTCCCGCATCAGTGGTATTTCACCTTCCGACATTGCTGTATTAGCCGTATTTTTAGGACGTTAGCTTGCTGTTCCACGTGAAACATTTCGAATCAACTTCGTTTATTGAATTGGATAATTGCCCAAAGTGTGGGTCAAGTAATCATGTCGTTTACTTACGCACACAGGATTATTTTCTGTCGGGCGAAAGCTTCAACATCAATGAATGCCGGGTTTGCGGACATTTGTTTACTAATCCGCAACCAACCTCCGAGCACATGGGAAAATATTATAAATCAGATCGTTATCTTAGTCACAAAGAGAACACCGAAAGCTTGTTCGAACGCATTTATGCCAGTGTTCGATGGCTAAATCTTCGCACAAAATTCAAACAGGTCACGGAAGGATTATCAGGCGGTAAACTGCTTGATTACGGATGCGGTAGGGGCGATTTTCTGGGTATAGCAAGTGTAAATGGATGGGAGTGCTTAGGAATTGAAAAAGATGATGATGCAAGAAAAATTGCTGAAAATCGGAAAACTGTAAAGGTTTTACCTACGAATGCTCCAATGGATAATTTTCAAAACCAGTTTGA
Source organism: Bacteroidales bacterium (assembly GCA_036759465.1). Taxonomy (GTDB): domain Bacteria; phylum Bacteroidota; class Bacteroidia; order Bacteroidales; family F082; genus JALNZU01. The sequence goes on along the minus strand of DAIOUP010000004.1, from coordinate 8,420 downwards.
TTTGATTACCATGTTTCATGTGCTGGAGCATATTCCTGATTTACATTCCATAATGAACAATCTAAACAACTGGCTAAAAGATAGCGGCCGGCTTGCTATTGCCCTTCCAAACCCACGATCATATGATGCATTGCATTATGGCCAATATTGGGCTGCCTGGGATGTACCGCGCCATTTGCATCATTTTAAAAAAGAAACCATCATCGGTCTGGCGGAGCAAAAAGGCTTTCAACTCAAAACAGTACATGCCATGTACTGGGATGCCTACTTCGTTTCGATGCTCAGTGAGGAATATAAAAAATCAAAACTGCGTCTCGTAAGGTCAGGAACGATAGGTTTATTGTCCAATTTAAACGCGATGCGTACGAAACAGTTTTCCAGTTTGCTATATCTTTTTTCAAAGGCTAATTAATCCGTCTGCCATTTTTGATATTCCTTACCTTGCATTTTTTTACGAATTTTGTTTTACAGGTAAGGAAAAGCCATGAAGCACAAAAGGTATTTTTATGTTCTGATTTCCGGTTTTGTATTCATCGGACTATTTACCTATTTCCTGATCTTCATTTTCAATGCCCGTAAGCCCTCTCTTGAAGAATACGGAAAGTCATTGGCCTTACATACAGGTAAACAATTAGCCAGACTTGAACAATCGGTTCAGGACGCAATTGCCGCTGCTGCTAAAGTAAACGACGCAACAAAAGACCTCTGGAATAGCGATCATTTTACTAAAATGTTTGGTGCTGATTACACCTTACTTGTTTTCAGGGACGACAGTCTTGTATTCTGGAACAATCCTGCTTTTTCTCAACTAAAACGTGATTCTTTGACTGCTGCAAATGGTATCCTTAACATCAAGGATGGCGTTTTCATTTATGCGGTTGACAGCGCGAAGAATAATACCTTTTTGATGATTGAACCCTTGTTTCTGCGATACCCCATTCGTAATCAATACGTGATGAATGGGTTTTCATCAAAATACGAATATTTTAATGATAAAATAAAGATAGTCAACGACTTAGATACAATTACTGCCTACAGGACCTCCCTTGACGGACATAGCTCGGTATATCTAAGCTATCAAACGGATCGGGCCAATTCCGGAATAGTTAATCTGGCTTCAAAAACCGACCTGATCCTTGCCTTGCTTGTGCTCCTGCTATTTGCAATACACAGGGTGGCTAAAATCAGCACTGCAACCGGCTACCATAATCATTTTGACAGATTCTTTCCCTGGTTGGTTTTTGTATTCTTCTTCACCATTGTTCAAATATCCGGTAGGAAGTATTTTCCTGATATTGCATCTGATTCCGACGATTTTTTTTCTGCCGTGCTCTATATTGATGGCTTTCCTGCTTCATGGTCAATAGTCTTTCTCTTTTTTTCGCTCTGTCTGTCAAGGCTTATCAAGAAGCTTGAATACTTGAAAATAAAACTGCAAATTAGACTTGCAGTTCTTATTGTACTATCGATTGCCTTTTCGCTCATAGTCGAAATGATTTTTACCCACTCGTTTCAGCAATCAACAATTGCCGATGCCATCTTAAACAGCGAAAACACTACCCTGCCAATGGTTTTAAAACTGATTGGTTTGTTTTTGGTGGCGGCATCCACAATTGTTCTGGCCGGAGATCTTTTATTGTCGTTAAAACAAAACCTGATAACATTCCCTGCTGTAGTTATATTAACAATCCTACCCTGGATTATTGCTGGTCTGATTTGGGTAACCTTTGAGCAGTTTTTCGTGGTTTTATCGCTGCTTCCTCCCGTAATCCTTGTATCAATTATTCATAAACAGAGAAACAACTCTCTACAAATAAAAAGCACTCCGCTAATTTTAATCTGGATTGTTGTTTCAATTGGTTTGGCATCCAAATTCAGTTTATCCAATCAACGGATTGCCGACGAGGAACAAATGCTTACGGCAAAAAAGCTGAGCGCTGATAAAGACCCGCTGCTTGAATTCCTTTTTAACGATCTCCGGCAACAATGGATGCAGGATAGCATACTAAACAGAATGATATTTGATCAAATAAATGAAGATCAATTAGTTAACGCGTACATTAGAGAAAAATATCTGCAAGGCTATCTGGCCAGGTATGAAACAGAAGTGACAACCTGCTATTCGGATCAGGATCTCATTCTGCAGCCAGAGAACCGAAAGGTGAATTGCATCGAGTATTTTGGAACATTATCTTCACTTCGCGGAGACAGCCTGCGGCCTGGTGGTTTATTCCTGATCGACAACAACCTGCTTGGTGTACATTATGTTGGATATATAACACTCCGTGATCTCAAGAATCACGGCCTGGACAGTCTGCACATCTTCGTTGAATTTTTCCATAAATACATCCCGGAAGGCACTGGCTACCCCGACTTGCTTATTGATGCGGATAGAAGTATTGGTCCCGACCTGAATAAATACAGTTTTGCCACATACCGCGAAGGAACGCTTTATTACAAGTTTGGCAGCTATTTTTTCCCTTTGCGCCTTGAGCAAATCACCTCGGCTCAGGAAGGTTTTTTCAATCGCGACGGCTACCGCCATGCAATTTTGAAGTATTCCGATAAAACTCTGATAATCAGCAGAAAAGAAAAAGGATGGGCAGAGCTACTTGCCCCATTTTCTTTCTTTTTATTAATTAATGGTTTGATTATCATATTGATAAACTGGATACGAAACGGATTGCCCAACTTAAAAAAAACCTTCGCCACCTTCCGTACAAGGCTGCAGTTGATTATTTCTGTTTCGTTGCTTGCTTCCTTTGCTTTGATCGGCACGATAACAACGGTTTACCTTGCAGATATTTACCGAAAAAAGAACGATGATTTTCTGGCCGAAAAAACCCAATCGCTCATCGTTGAGCTGGAGCACAAGCTGAAAGACTTGCCCATTGGCGGTCAAAGTATGCGTGACTACCTCAACCAGATTTTGCTGAAGTTCTCGCTGGTCTTTTTCACCGATATCAATCTGTATGATGTTGACGGAAGGCTTCTTGCCACCTCACGGCCCGAAATTTTTGATTTGGGATTGGCAGGCGAAATGATGAATCCCGCTGCATTTAAGGCCATGCACATGCAGAACCGGCTCTATTTACGTCAACACGAAGAAATTGGCAAAGCAGGATTTATATCGGCCTACGCGCCTTTTAAAAATAGTTTTGGCGAAGCCATAGCCTATATCAATCTGCCTTATTTTGTGAAAGAAACCGAAATGCAGCGTGAAGTTCGCTCTATGGTGCTCTCTTACCTCAACATTTTCTTATTGCTCTCTGCGCTTTCCCTGCTTTTTGCGCTGTTTGTTTCACGACGACTGACGCGACCCTTGCAGATGATTCAGCAAAAAATGAGTCGCGTGCAGCTGGGTCATGCCAACGAAAAGATTAATTATCAGCACTACGATGAAATTGGAGAGCTTGTCAATCAATACAATACCTTGCTCGATCAGTTGGCTTTAAGCGCCGAGCTGCTCGCGCGTTCCGAACGCGAAAGCGCCTGGCGCGAAATGGCACGGCAGGTGGCACACGAAATCAAGAATCCACTTACGCCCATGCGCCTGAGCGTTCAATACCTGCTTCGGGCATGGGACGACAAAGACCCTGATATTGATAAAAAGCTGAAGAATATCTCTCAAACACTTATTAGTCAGATTGATACATTATCCTCCATTGCATCTGCATTTTCCGACTTTGCAGTAATGCCTCCACCAAAACCCGTAAAACTCGATCTTGCTGATGTGCTGAGAAAGGTGGTAAATCTTTTCGATCATCAGCAGGGTATCCTGTTCACGCTCAATATCGATGCCAAGTTGCCGGCCATGGTGGAAGCCGACCCCGAAAACCTCAACAGGATTTTCACAAATCTTATAAAAAATGCCATTCAGGCTATTGGCTCAAAACCCCATGCACGCCTCACCGTAAGCCTCGGCGAAACTGCTTGGATGTTTGTTATTGCGGTTGAGGATACCGGGAAGGGAATGTCGGAAGAGGAAGCCCGAAAAGTATTCACACCCAATTTTACCACCAAATCAAGCGGAATGGGCATGGGCTTGTCGATTGTGCACAGCCTCGTTCAGCAGGCAGGTGGTAAAATAAGCTTCAAAACCAAACCGGGCGAGGGAACAACCTTCACTGTCGAATTACCGAAAGCAGCAGCAACCACCTGATCCTTCTTCGCTTATTATTTAATCAGGATAGGGGTAAACATCCCGAATGCCTACTTTTGTGCCTGAAATGAGCAGTTCCAATCCGATTAAAACACTGGCCGGACAGACCATGATATATGGTCTTGGCACTTTTGTACCCCGATTGCTCAACTACCTGCTCGTTCCTTTTTACACCAGGGTTTTCGACGAAGCCTCCTACGGACTAATCACCGAGCTGTATGCTTATATAGCCTTTTTGATGGTCTTACTTACTTATGGTATGGAAACGGCCTTCTTCCGTTTTGCCCAAAAATACCCTTCACAAGACGTATTCAACAATGCTTTTACCCTGCTGCTGTCTTCAACTGCCATTTTTTTCCTGATTATTCTGATGTTTGGATCGCAATTTGCCATGCTCATCGGCTACGGCAATGCAACTTACATCGTTACAATCATGCTGATGATTGTGGCTGTCGACGCCTTAAATGCACTTCCTTTTGCGCTTTTGCGAAAGCAGCAGCGACCGGGCCGTTTCACTTTTCTTCGCATCACCAATGTGGTTGTCAATATCGGCCTGAATCTCGTTTTTCTCGTCTGGTTCCGCGAGCAAACCACAGCCCTCACCAATCAACTCTTTAGTTCCGAAACCGGTCTTGTCGTTTGGGTTTTCGTTTCAAACTTATTGGCCAGCCTGCTCAGTACACTGATGCTGATGCCGCTGCTGAAGGGGTTCAGCTTGCAGTGGAACAAGCCGCTCTTACGCGAAATGCTTGTTTATGCACTCCCGATTTTGGTGGTTGGTTTGGCCGGTATGGTGAACGAGGTGATTGATAAAATATTGCTGAAATACCTTGTAGCGCCTGAGGATTTTCCGATGCGACAGCTCGGAATTTATGGCGCAAACTACAAGCTGGGAATACTAATGACCCTCTTTGTACAAATGTTTCGCTATGCCTCCGAGCCTTTCTTTTTTGCAAAAGCCGGAGAAAAGAAAGCACCGGAACTCTTTGCAAGGGTTATGCATTATTTTACCATTACTGGCTTTGCCATCTTTTTAGTCGTAATGCTCTATATCGACCTTTTCAAGCATTTCATCGGCCCGGCTTACCGCGAAGGCTTGTTCATTGTACCCATCATACTGATGGCCAATCTGTTTTATGGGATTTATTTCAACCTCAGCATCTGGTACAAGCTCACCGACCGCACACACCATGGTGCCGTTCTTGCCCTTGCCGGTGCGGTAATCACGCTGCTGTTCAATATTTTGCTGGTGCCTGTAATGGGTTATGCCGGAGCAGCCTGGGCTACATTGATTTGCTATGTTGCAATGGCCGTACTTTCGTTTATCTGGGGACAGAAAGTTTACCCCGTTCCTTATATGCTAAAGGAATTCTCGTTCTTTTTGGCAATAAGCCTGCTGTTGTACGCCATTTCGGTATGGCTTGCACCCGAACAGCTAGTCCTGCGGCTATTGCTCAACACACTGCTTATGACAATCTTTGCATTGACTGCACTGAAAAGCTTGCGAAAATCTGATAGAGCAGCCCGATCGTCAGAAATTCGACAATAGATTGGCCAGGGCGTATCCCAGATAATTGCCCACAGCGTAGCCGATAATTCCGATAGTAATTCCGGGAACGATCACCTGCTTGTTCTTGATGGCTCCTGCCACCACTGGTACAAATGGCGGGCTGCAAATCATGGCCGTTGAAGTGATGATAACGGTATCGGTATCGATTTTGAATATTTTGGCCAGCAACACATGAAGGAAAAGCGAACCAAAAACGGCCCAGGTGACATATCCGAAAAGGCCGGGCGTAATGCCGGCAAAGTTGCGTACATCGGCCATCGAAGCCACAACAATGCTGAAAATCAGTATGAGATACATTCCCGACTCAAAAGTTTTTTCGATGCGGTTGATCGAAGGAATGAGCGAAGCCAGCAAGCCTAATGTTGTTATTGTTAGGATTACAATCACCATCAGCATATTTTCAGGAACCAGCATGCTTAGCACACCACCAATGGCTACAATGAGAATGGTGAGCCCATAGGCCTTGAGCAGCGGAACAAAAACCGACTTACGGAAAATACCCCAAAATGGGTCTTTGCCATCCAGATCGCGGATTTTTACATCTTCGAGCTGAACCGGATAGGCCGGAAGGAAACGCCCAAAGATGTGTTGCGCGAGGGTCATGAGAAATGCCAGATAAACCACGCCAATGATAAGGTCATAGGTGTGTGCAAGGATGTAGATGTTGGCATCCACATCGAGCATCAGCTTCAGGGAAGCCAGGTTGGGCGTGCCACCGGTATAAACCCCGACAAGCATGCCCGACAGTTTCCACAAATCCGGCATACCCTTGCTCTTGAACATGAAATAGCCCACAACAATCACAATCACAACAGAGGCAAAACCCGTGATCATGGAAATAAGACTTTTGCCGGCCATTTTTCCCCATTCTTTGACATTGGCCGAAAACAGCACCAGGGGAATAGCCAGCAGAATGGTGATGCTCATCAGCAGATCGCGGAGCTTGTAAATCTTGAATGCAATCACATCGCTGCTGCTGATCAGGTCCTGCTGGTAAAGGGCATCCACTGCCGCTGCGTCGGTTTTCGGGTTAAGCAGCATATACTCGTTGAGATATTCACCCATGGAAGGCAGGATACCAATATTGCCCACGAGCAGCCCGATGGCATAGGCAATGATCACCGACCCGAGTTTGTTCACAAAAGGTATGGTGTGACACAGATGAAGGATGATAATGGGAGTGAGCACATAGAACAGTGCAAGCGCAATGATTGTGATTTCCATAGCTTTATCAAAAGCCACAAATGTAAGCCAGAAAAAAAAGAAATCAAAGCCACTCAGCCGGAGGCCATGGCAGCCGCAGCAACACTTAAGCGAACGCCATCGATTTGCTCAAGTGCCTTTACGCAGCCCTCGATGGTGCTGCCCGTGGTGATCACATCGTCGATAAGCAGCAAATGCCGGCCGGCAAAAGCCTCAGGATGCTGCACGAAAAAAATGTCTTTTACATTTTTCCAGCGTTCCTCACGCGTTTTTTTAGTCTGTGTTTGTGTGGCCACGCCTCTTACCAGATTATTGCGCGAAATGGCGAGGCCGGTTACTTCATGAATTCCACGCGCAATAATCTCACTTTGATTATAACCCCTTTTTCGCTCTCGCTTAGGATGCAGCGGCACGGGTACAAGCACCGACACATCCCGGTATATCTCCGAAGCACGCAAGGCCTTACCCATTTCTCTGCCGAGAAACAAGCCCACCTCGCGGTTCGATTTGTATTTCAGCTCATGAATGAGCGGCTGAACACGGCCATGTTTGGCAAAAAAGTAGCAGGCCATTGCAGCGTGAAGCCTCACCTTTCCGTAGAACAGTCTTGCAACAGGATTATCGGCATGCTGTTCGAAACCGGTGCGCGGAAGCAGATAATGACAACTTAAGCAAACGGTTTTTTCGGTGTGGTTGAGCAACTCACCGCAACAGGGACAAACATCCGGGTAAAACAACGAAAGCAAATCGTTCAGAATGACGCGTACTCCCAACATTGGTTGTGCTTTACAGTTTAAAATTAACCAAAAGAAACATAATACGTCCATGCTGTACTAACTTTGTGGGATGAACCCTCTGAAAAAGCCGTTTTTATTTCTCATTATATCCTCGGCATTCGTTTCCTGCTCAGGGCATTTCGAGCCCTATGTACCTGTTAAAGCAGGCAGCAGAAAAGGCATGAGGGTTAACAACGAAGCGGTTACATTACTGCCAGGTGGGTATTATAATTTTTCGACTATCAAGCTCGACGCCAACCGTGATGGCATCGACGATTATATTTTTTCTCTGGGCTATTGGGGCTCTCCGGGAATGGGCATGAAGCTGCATTCTTCGCTCTCCTCGGCGCACGATGGCGCATTAATTTTTGGTACGGAAACCAACGACACGGTTTTCGTCCGCAGGGTCAGAACCTACTCCGCTTATGAAGGCAATATTGTAGCCTATGCGCTCACACAAAGCGATTGTATGCAACGTACTACCGAGTATTTGCCAACGAGTGTTAACAAGGTTTTCGCCCCTTCATGGCTTAATGAAGGCGATGCCATTGGAGGTTCGGAGGAAAATTTTCAGAAAACCGATTTTTCTTTTGTTTATACGGACAGCTGGCCACCATACACTGATTTTCAAAACGATACGCTGTGGGTGAGTCGCAGCGAAAGCCGTTTCGACTGCCACGCCGCTCCCGACGGACCTTCGGTTTACATA
>DAIOUP010000003.1:0-18301 GCA_036759465.1 Bacteroidales bacterium | reverse complement strand
TATTAAATTACTCCGAAAATGAGGCAACATATCTCTATTTAGACCAATTATAAATTTGATCAAATAACGAAAAAAATCTTTATATGTTCAAAAAAGCAATATTTTTGTTGTGAAATAATTAACACTACGAATGAACGCGATCAGTACAGATAGAATAGTTCAGCCGGTGCCGGAGCCAACAGTAAGGCGGATGCCCTCTTATCTGAACCTGCTAAGGGAGATGCTGAGGCGCGAAGAGCAGTTTGTTTCGGCGCCTGCCATCGCAAAGCTCCTGCATCTCGACCCGACACAGGTGGTTAAAGACCTGTCCTACACGGGTATTAGTGGCAAGCCGCGCGTTGGCTACATGGTATCGGAACTGGTGCTGGCACTCGAAGAGTTTCTGGGCTATAACCGCACTCACGAAGCGTTTTTGATTGGGGCAGGCTATCTGGGCAGTGCGCTCATTCAATACCAGGGATTTCGCGAATCGGGACTGAAAATCGTGGCAGCATTCGACATCGACAAGCGCAAAGTAGGGAGCGAGATCGCTGGCGTTCCCGTATTTCATCTCGAAAAGTTTCGCGATTTAGCAAGTCGCCTTCACATAAGTATTGGCATACTTACCACTCCTGCTCCGGCGGCTCAGTCGGTAGCCGATCTGATGGTTGGATGGGGTATCAAAGCCATATGGAACTTCGCTCCGGTTCCGCTGATTGTTCCTGAGCATGTTATCGTTCAGGATACCCATATCTATGCAAACCTTGCAGTAATCTTAAACAAGCTAAAACAATCAAAAGTAGTTTAACCCGCGCCAGGCGCGACAAAATAACGGACAGTGAAAACAGAACCGAACAAAAATCTCCGTCAGTTTCAGCAGGTGATCGAAATCATCGAGCGAAACAACAGCGACAAAGCACGGCTCATTCCTATCCTTCAGGAGGTGCAGGAGGCTTATCGCTTTTTACCCCCGCAGGTGCTCACCTACATTGCCACGGCTCTCAATATGCCAGTTGCCGAGGTGTATGGTGTGGCCACTTTTTACGCCCATTTCTCGCTTGAGGCTAAAGGGAAATACATAATTAAGGTGTGCGACGGTACAGCCTGCCACGTAAAAGGCTCCAGCCGTCTGTTGGATACCCTAAACGCTTCACTTGGCCTGAACAACAAGAAGCACACTACCGACGATATGATGTTTACCGTTGAAGCCGTAAGTTGCCTTGGCGCCTGCGGACTTGCACCGGTGATGGTGGTCAACGAAAAGGTGTATGGCGAGGTAAGCGCAAAACGGTGTGAAGAAATCTTGGCTGAAATCCGTGAGACAGAGAACAACCTGACATTGGAAAATGCTTAAAACGAACCAGATGGAAACCATGACCACATTAGATCTGAAGGCCGTTGCAAAAGCCTACAATAAAGCCGCCGAAAAAGTGCACAAACGCATTGTAGTTTGTGCCGGAACAGGATGTATGGCCAACGGTGCCATGCCGGTGTTCAACGCGCTGAGAGCAGCTGTGGAAGAAGCCGGAATGCGCGAATTCGTCGAACTCGAAATGGATCGCCACGACGACTGCCAGGTAATCCAGCTCACCGGCAGCGGCTGTCAGGGCTTTTGCGCTCAGGGGCCGCTGGTGAATATCCTGCCGGAAGAAACGATGTACGTTAAGGTCAAGCCTGAAGATGCCAAACGGATTGTTGAGCAAACCATTGTTAAGGATGAAGTGATTGAGGAGTTGCTTTACAAGAACCCGGTTACTGGTGAGCGCAACCGCGGTCAGCTCGACATCCCGTTCTATAAGCTGCAAAACCGTTTGGTGCTTGGCGAATGCGGACATGTGGACCCTGAAGACATACGCGAATACATTGCCCATGGCGGCTATCTGGCTGCACAAAAGGCCTTTAACGAAATGACCGATGTGGAGATTTGCGACACTATTGTTGAGTCGGGGCTAAGGGGCAGAGGTGGTGGAGGCTTCCCGACCGGTCGTAAATGGCATCTGACAAGGGTTGAAAAGAGCGAAAAGAAATTTGTAATCTGCAATGGCGATGAAGGCGACCCCGGTGCTTTCATGGATCGAAGCCTCATGGAAGGCAATCCGCACCGCGTGCTCGAAGGAATGATGATTGCTGCGAGAGCCATTGGCGCCGACGAAGGTTATGTTTATGTACGTCTGGAATACCCACTGGCTGTAAAACGCATGCGTAAGGCCATTGAGGATGCCCTCAATGCTGGAGTGCTTGGCGAAAATGTATTTGGTTCGGGCATGAGCATGCACATCCACATCATGGAAGGAGCAGGTGCTTTTGTTTGTGGCGAAGAAACGGCGCTCATGGCTTCCATCGAAGGAAAGCGTGGTATGCCAATGCCAAAGCCACCTTTTCCGGCACAAAAAGGCCTGTTTGGAAAGCCAACGGTGATCAACAATGTGGAGACGCTGGCAGCCGTTCCGCTAATCATACGGAATGGGGCGTCGTGGTTCAACTGTCATGGTACGGTCAACTCCAAAGGCACCAAAACTTTCGCGCTCACTGGTCATGTTGCCAACACAGGCTTGATTGAAGTACCTTTTGGAACAACCTTGCGCGAAATCGTTTACAATATTGGTGGTGGGGTTACAGATAACGACGGTCACGTTACCCACGAAGGCTTTAAGGCAGTGCAAATTGGTGGACCCTCGGGCGGGTGCTTAACCGAGGACGATCTCGACCTTCCACTCGACTACGATAACCTGATTTCCATTGGCGCCATGGTTGGTTCAGGCGGACTCGTTGTGATGAATAAGCAGTCGTGTATGGTGCAGATTGCCAGGTTCTTTATGAACTTCACACAAAACGAAAGCTGTGGCAAATGCGTTCCCTGCCGCGAAGGTACCAAGCAAATGCTGGCTCTGCTCGACGACATTATCGAAGGCCGTGCCACTGAAGAAACGTTTCAATTGCTCGAAGAAGTAGGGCAGGTCGTAAAGCTGGCATCGCTTTGCGGCCTGGGCAAAACGGCTCCAAGTCCGGTGCTTAGCACTATCGTCAAATTTAAGGATGAATATCTGGCACACATTCGCGAAAAGCGTTGTATCACAAACAATTGCAAAGCACTGCGCAGCATCAGCATCGACCCCGAGAAATGTATCGGTTGCACCGCATGCGCACGAAAATGTCCGGTGAAAGCCATCAGCGGCGATAAGAAGCAGGTTCACGTGATTGATCCCGAGATCTGCACAAAATGCGGTGTATGCTTCGAAGTGTGCAAGTTTGACGCAGTAGTGGGTTTTAACTAAAATAGCCTCAAGGCATAAATCACTCAACAATTGACAGCAATGAATACCAATGGAATTGTAAACATAGACGGAATGGCAATAAAGATTGAGGGCGAACGCAACCTGCTCGAGCTCATCCGCAAGGCCGACATCGAATTGCCAACTTTTTGCTACCACTCGCATCTCAGCACATACGGTGCATGCCGGCTGTGCGTTTGCGACATCGAAGGCATGGGCATACAAGCCACCTGCACCATAGAACCAAAAGACGGTATGGTGGTGCACACCAATACGGCACAGGTGCGTCAGCTCCGAAAGGTAAATCTTGAGCTTTTGCTGGCCAATCACGACATTTCGTGCCCGAGCTGTGTCAGGTCGAACAACTGCAAGTTGCAGGATCTTACCCGTCGACTTGGCGTTACAAAGGTTCGTTTTCAGCGAACAGAAAAAATCGCACCTATCGACGACCATTCGCGAAGCATTATTCACGACCCCAACAAATGTGTGCTTTGTGGCGATTGTGTACGCGCATGTAAAGAAATGCAGGCTGTTGGCGCCATCGATTTTGTAAACCGCGGCGCCCGTACCACCGTTGGGCCAGCTTTTGGCAAAAGCCTTCGCGATGTGGAATGCGTTTATTGCGGACAGTGCGTTTCGGTTTGCCCTGAAGGCGCGCTTGTGCCAAGGCCCGAAACCGAAGAGGTTTGGAAAGCCATTCACGACCCGGATAAATATGTTGTAGCCCAGCTTGCTCCTGCCGTGCGCGTGGCATTGGGCGAGGGCTTTGGCATGGAACCCGGCGCCATCAGCACTGGCCAGATTGTAGCCGCACTCAAACGCATAGGCTTCGATCAGGTGTATGATACCTCGTTTGCCGCTGACCTTACGGTGCTCGAAGAGGGTTCGGAGTTCATCCAGCGAAAACTGAAAGGCGAGAAACTCCCTATGTTTACCAGCTGCTGCCCCAGCTGGGTGAAATTTGCCGAGCAGTATTATCCCGAGCTGCTGCCCAACCTGTCAAGCTGTAAATCACCGCAGCAAATGTTTGGTAGCGTGGCCCGGGAAGTGTTGCCCAAACTCCTCAACATTAAGCCCGAAAGCCTGGTAATCGTTTCGATCATGCCTTGCACGGCAAAGAAGTACGAGGCAAAGCGCGACGAATTCATTCATAATGGTATGGCAGAGGTGGATCACGTACTTACCACTGAAGGACTCGGACGTATGATTCACGAAACCGGTCTGCAGTTTAATAAACTGAAGCCGGAGTCGTTCGATATGCCGCTTGGGTTTAAAACTGGTGCCGGTGTCATTTTTGGCAATACCGGTGGGGTGAGTGAGGCAGTATTGCGTTTTGCCTACGAAAAAATTACCGGAGAAACGCTTATCGATACCGACATCAAGCAAACCCGCGGGCTTGAAGGCATTCGGACCGTTGAAATGACGCTGGGCGAAACGAAGATTAAGCTCGGCATAGCCCACACCCTTGGAAATGCCCGTAAACTTTGCGACGCTATTGTGAAAGGCGAAGCCGACTACGACCTTGTTGAGGTAATGGCCTGCCCTGGCGGATGTATTGCCGGTGGCGGACAGCCAGTGAGCTTCGATCCGGAGTTCCGTCAGAAACGCGCACAAGGTATTTATAATGCCGACAAGCAGCTCGACTTGCACAAGGCACAAGATAATCCCTATGTCAAAGAGCTCTATCAGAACGTCCTGGGCGAAATTGGCGGACATAGATCACACGAATTGCTCCATACGTATTACCATGGACGCAAACGCATTACCGATCAGGTGATACCAATAAGAAATACCAATCACCCGAAGATAGAGGTTTATGTTTGTGTGGGCACCAATTGCTATATGCGCGGCTCACGACAGTTGCTCCAGCAAATTACGCGTTATGTGGTTGACAACAAGCTAGAGGATATCGTTGGATTTGAGGGTCAGGAAGAAATGGTCGACGTGAAGGCCACTTTCTGCTTCGAGCGTTGCGACCGCGGACCAGTGCTCAGGGTGAACGAGCAGATTCTGGAGCATGCCACTTTTGAAAAAGCTAAGGAAATGATCGACAAGGAGGTGAGGCGAATTGGGGCCAGCCTTCCGCGAAAGAACTAATAAATGAATTCGGATTTTGGTTGAATTTGGTTAAACATGCAATTCCCGGGCCCGAAAGACAGGCTTCGGGGATTGCTTTTTATTTCCGCAAAAGCAATGGCCATGAATGCAGTATCCCTGAAAAATCAAAAAACTCCGGTGGTTTTTACAGCAAAAGCCCGCTGCCGCGACTGCTATCGTTGTGTTAGGGTTTGTCCTGCCGGAGCAATCAGGATGCACGACGGTCAGGCCCAGGTGCTGCCCGAGCGATGCATTGCCTGCGGCACCTGCATCATCAGCTGTCCGCAGCATGCCAAGGAATACCGACCCGAACTCACCAAAGTGCTTGATATGCTGGCCTCGGACGAAACGGTTACCCTGAGCCTTGCACCATCTTTTGTGAGCTATTACCACGAATGGCAGCACAGGCGATTGCCTTCGGCCCTGCGTTTGGCCGGATTCCGATTGGTAGGCGAAACGGCTGCAGGAGCATGGCACACCGCGCAGGCAAGCAAAGAATATATCGAAGCCAACCCACAACAATCGCACATCTGCACAGCCTGCCCGGCGGTTGTCAATTACGTAAGACACTGCTTTCCACAGCTTGGCGGTTTGCTGGTGCCTGTTGCATCGCCTATGCGGATGCATGCCAGGCTAATCAAAGAAAAGCTGCCAAGAGCAAAGGTTGTGTTTGCCGGCCCTTGTGTGGCAAAGAAAGACGAAGCTGCCTGGCAGGCTGCCCATGAAGAGGTAAATGCCGTTTTAACATTCGAGGAGCTCGACGAACTTCTCAAAATCAAAGAAATAGATCTGAAACTTTGCGAAGAAAGCAGCTTTGATGAAACTGTGTCGGGGCAGGCGCGATTGTTCCCGCTGGAAGGCGGATTGCTGCGCACAGCCGGAATGGACGATAACCTTCTCAGTGGTCAAACATTGGCCGTGAGTGGTTTTCGTGAAGTGAAACAAGCCCTTGAGGCACTGCGTGAGACGGGCGAAAAAATGGTTGTTGAGCCACTTTGGTGCAAAAATGGTTGCGTGGCAGGGCCTTCGTTCAGTAATGGCAGCAATTTTGTAAACGGAAGACGCAGGGTGCTGGACTTCAGCCGAAAAAATCCAGGTAGCAAATCAGAAGCGTTAAGCCGATTCACCCGAACTAAGTTCGATCCGTTAGTCAGGCAGCAGAAAACGATTCGCAGCGAAGAAGCTATTCTTGAGGTGCTGCGCAAAACGGGCAAACATACTGCCGCCGACGAATTAAACTGCACTGCTTGTGGTTATCCAAGTTGCCGCGAAAAAGCTATTGCGGTGCTCGATGGAATGGCTGAAATTCAAATGTGTATGCCCTTTATGAGAAGAACTGCCGAGAGCCGCTTCGAAACCATCGTTGCCCGCGACCCCAATGGCATAGTTCTTCTGGCTGAAGATATGAGCATTATCCACATGAATCCTGCATTCAAAAAAATGTTCAGTTGCTCCGATGCCCTGGTTGGCCGCAAAATCAGTTACCTAATCGATCCTGATACTTTCGAAAAATTGGCCGGGGGCAATGAAGAAGTTGTTAGAAGCGTGATGCATTTTGCACCTTACAACCTAATCTGCCATGTTGTAGCTTATACTTTGCCCGAGCAGCGGCAATTTGCGGGCATTTTTGTAGATATTACCGATCGGCAGTCGAGCCGCGAAAAGCTGGACGAGCTTAAGTCGGAAGCATTGATAAAAGCTCAGGAACTCGTTGATCATCAAATTGGTATGGCGCAGGAGATGGCTAAATTTCTTGGCGAGCATACCGCAAAGGGAGAGTTGTTGCTCAAGCGTTTGATCGATGCTCTAGGAAAATAGCAGGAAAATGTATATCCACACTGATGTTTTTGTAGCCCAGAGCGCAAAAAAACCAGGCGACCCTTGTGGCGATGCCTGGGGTGTTCATCGCGACAGTTTGGCTACGACGGTAATTATGGCCGACGGTCTGGGTTCGGGCATCAAAGCACACATTTCCGCTACCATGTGTGTGGCACGCCTGACTGAACACCTCCGCTCCGGAAGCACCATCCGCGAAGCCTTCGACGCTGTTTCGGCCACCATGGACAAGGCATGGGGTTCTGGCGAGCCTTTTGCTGTGTTTACCATTGCACGCCTGCTCAACAATGGCCAGGCCACAGTGCTGTGCTACGAAACCCCTTCGCCGCTATTGGTGGCAAGAGCATTTACTCAACTGCCCGAGTATCGCGTATATATGCGCAACAGAGCCATGGTTCATGAGGCGGTGTGTAAGGTGGATAAAGATGAAGGACTTTTACTTTATACCGATGGTGTAACGCAGGCCGGCATAGGCAAGCACTTTCCCGAAGGCTGGGAGGTTGCGGGCATCCGGCGTTTTGTGCAGGGTATGTTGCCTGTTGAAAGGCTCGAAGGGCAGCAATTGGTTGACAGGATTCACAGGCAGGCAAGGCAATACTGGCCGGCAGGTAAAGGCGACGACATTACTGTGCTGTTTGCGCTCAACCGAAGGGGAGTGGTTGTCAATCTGATGAGCGGACCGCCGGCCAATCGCTCCAAGGATGAGCTTATGGTTGAGCAGTTTACCGAAAGTCAGGGCATTCATATCATCAGCGGAGGCTCCACCGCCAAAATGGTGGCCCGCATTAAAGGGCTTAGTATCGACCTCGCCCCGACTGAAAGCACCATCACGCCGCCCAGTTATCTTATCGACGGTTTCGAGCTGGTAACGGAAGGAGCGGTAACGCTCAATCAGGCCTTTCATTTGCTTGACGAACCTCTGGAAAAATATCCGGCAGGATCGCCGGCATCCGACCTGGCGTATTTCCTGAAAATGGCCGACAGGGTAAACGTATGGCTTGGCAATGCGGAAAACCTGGGCGACAACGACATCGAATTTCGACAGCAGGGGCTCTATCCCCGGCCTAAGATTATCAAGGCCATTGGCGAAAGGCTTCAGCAGCAAGGTAAACTGGTTGTGCTGCAATCATTCTGAGGATTCTCATCCTTTCTTCAGCCGCTCTTTCCCCTTTTCGGATATCATCATTTCTTCGCTGCGGGTAAGGCTTTTGATGTAGTCGACATGCCTGAAGCGTAAAGCTGACCAATCTTCGTCAATGGCCACCTGACGCACACCTTCAAAGCCGTAGGTGCCAAGCACATCCCAGCCTTTATCGCGATTGAAGTTGCAGCGGTATTTCTTCGAGCTGGCTTTCGGGTAGGCAAACCAGAAAACGGAATCGCCCTCGAGCTTTGGAATGATTTGCGCGCTGAAGGTTTTGATCTGATTCTGTTCGGTCACAAAACAGATTGAAAACTTTATAGTCCCTTTGAACTCCTCTATGCTTCGGTGCACATTAGCCAGCGGAAACATCTTTTCAAGTTCAATTTCGAAGGATGCCGGAGCGTTAATCACAACCAATTCGCTGTGATTCTTATAGTTAAGTTTCTTAAACAGAGGGGTTGGTTCGGGCATATAGGGTTTTATGTTTTGGAAATTCTGTTAGAAAAGTACAGTGAATGGAGTAATTGAGCAAGTTTTTCACCATGTAGGCCACGGAGGTACACATAGGGAATTGGATCATTGCTCATTTCTGAGTCTCTGTGGTTAATTTTTTCTCATCATGGAGGCGCAGAGAACCGCAGAGGGGTATTGATTCATTTTGATTTTATGGCTGTTAATGCCCGCTGTTGAATCCGAATAGTAGGCTGAAACGTGCGCCTTATTTGGAAGAGACAACAGAAAAATTGATAAGAAAATTCAATTGTCCAGCGGGGATATTTTTTTCAATTGCCAGGGCAAGTCCTACCCCTGCCAGGGAAATGTTCGGTCCCGCTCCGAATTCGAAGCCGTTTTTTGTCCTCAACCCTACTGCAAATGTTAGGCTTGGCAAAAAAAGACCCTGCTCCACGCCACCGATGAGCGGGATGAGCTCAACCACTCCTGTTGGTTCGTTTTCCATGGAAAAAAAGTTGCGTTCAAACTGCCATCCGAATTGTGTTATAAAGGGAGCGGCATCAAAATCGTCCCTGAGTCGGTCGGCCGTCTTACCGGTGATGTAGATAATGCCGACTCTTGGACCGGACCATCGGGTTGACCGCAAATCGTTGTAATTGTCTGACTGGCAGTAACTAAGGGTAGGTAGCGCTAAAAAAGCAAGCGAAGCCTAAATGCAAATAACCAGCTTTTTCATGAGTGATGTTTTGGCCAAAATTAAACTAAAAGGACAGCCAAATACTTTACTTCGGAAATTGATTTGTGCGGCATCATGGTTCAAGCCGGTGCCTTTATGTGATAGAAATTCACTTTGCAACACTTATTTAAGATGCAGCAGTGAATCTATCATATTGAGGAGAGTCGCAATTAAGCCACTATAACTTTATGAACCTTACAGTTTGTACCTCACGTCCATCACGCAAGACGCAATGATAGGTGCCTCCCTTCAATCCAAAGAGAGGTATAACGCTTTCACCAGAGAATGACTGTCTGAAAATCAAATGTCCATTGACATCTAAAACGCTTATCTCCAACTTATTGTCTTTTCTTGGTTTAATGCTGAAGATTTGGGAATTATTAGACCATGAACAATCGGCCAGCTTAACATTGTTTTCGTTTTCCGGCATGCCTGAAACGGCCTCGACATTTATTCGTGCTACTCTTCCCCGGCTTGTGCCGTTATAGGTGGTGAAATAACCGCCAATAATGGCTTTGCTTTGATCATATTTGACAAGATGATTAACGATGCTGTTTGAACCAGTTCCCGGGTTAAAGCTTGCGTCGAGAGTGCCGTTGGCATTCAATCCGGCAATTCGGTTGCGGGAAGTAGAGCCCACAGCTGTAAACCTGCCTACAATGATGACTTTGCCGCTGGGTAGCACATAAACCGATTCTATTTGTTCATTAAAGGCAGCAGTAGAAAACTGGGCGTCGAGCTGACCATTGGAATGCAGACGTACCAGATTGCTCACTGTTGTGCCGTTGAAGTTGTCGAATTTTCCTCCGGCAATAATTTTTCCATCCTGCTGCAAATCAATACTCATAACGCCTACAACATTTGACACTATTCCCGTGCCGGTGCTAAAGCTATTGTCCAATGCGCCCGTGCCAGTAAGTCGTGCAATTCTTCCGGCCGGAGTGTTGTTGTAATTCTGAAAAGAACCTCCAATAATCAGCTTTCCATCTGGTTGTAAAGCCATTGCATAAACCAATCCGTCTGGCCCAACGCTTGAATCAAAGCCGTTATCCAGCGAACCTGATGGTTGCAGCCTTGCAATCCTTGTGCGAAATGTGCCATTGAACAGCGTGAAATTGCCTGCAATGTATATTCTGTCCGAAGGGTCTATCAACACACGGGCTACAGAGCCATTCGGGCCGAGACCTATGTTGAAACTACCATCAAGAGTGCCGGAGGTGTTCAATCGTGCAATGCGCTCAGTGGGTGTCCCGTTGAAATTTGCGAAAGATCCGACAGCAATGATTTTTCCATCCGACTGTAATCCGATATCTACAACAGCAGCATTGAACCCGTTTCCTGTATTGAAAGTTTCATCCAACGAGCCATCCTGATTAAGACGAACGAGATAGGCTTTGTTTTGGCCGTTAAACTGTGTGAATGTTCCGCAAACGAGGATCTTTCCATCGGGCTGTACAAGCGTTCGACGCACATATTCGTTATTCGCCCCTGAACCAGGATTGAATGTTGGATCGAGTGTACCGGGTTGTGCTGTAATTGTGAGGGAGGCGAGCACTAAAACAATGGTTGAAATGAAAGTTTTCATGATTAATTTGGTTTGGTCTGTGCTTCAAAAGAGAATAGATACACTCAAAGGTATTAACAAAAAAGCCGGAACGATATCTCATTCCGGCTTTAAAGAAAGATTTTCGAAAAAAAATCATTCGTTGTACCCAGCTGTTGCGGCTGGTTTTTCAGATTTCGCTGGGACTTCTGATTTATATTTGATTTCCAGTGGTTTGTCGTTCTTTGGTTTTACCGGAGGCTCTGCAATGCTGGGTGCAATGACCAGAGCTACCACCGACATGAGCTTGATAAGTATGTTGAGCGATGGGCCGCTGGTGTCTTTAAAGGGGTCGCCAACGGTGTCGCCAACTACAGTAGCTTTGTGCGAGGCGCTACCCTTGCCATGCGTTTCGCCGCGATGCTGCACGCCTTCTTCAATCATTTTTTTAGCATTATCCCATGCTCCACCTGCATTCGACTGGTAAATGGCAAGCAGCACGCCTGAGGCCATTACACCAGCAAGCATGCCGCCAAGCATTTGTGCACCACCCAAAAATCCGACAGCGGCAGGAGCTATCACTGCAAGCAAGCCAGGCAGAATCATTTCTTTGAGGGAGGCTTCGGTGGATATTTCAACACATTTTTCATATTGTGCAGCATGTTCGGCCTTGTGCATGATCTCGGCTTCTTCTTTCGTTACTTTATGCACATCACCATTGTATTTGCGCAAAACCTGCAGCGCATCGCGCAATTCAGGAATTTCCGCAAACTGCCGTCTTACTTCATTAATCATTTTTTGACCAGCACGACCAACAGCACCCATAGCCATCGAGGAAAACAGATAAGGCAACATGCCACCAATGAGCAGGCCGGCCATGATGAGCGGCTGCGAAACATCAATTACAGTGATATTGGCTTGTGTCATAAATGCGGCAAACAGCGCCAGTGCCGTAAGTGTAGCCGAACCAATAGCAAATCCCTTACCTATTGCAGCCGTGGTATTGCCCACAGCATCGAGTTTGTCGGTTTTCTGCCTGACCTCTTTCGGTAGTTCGCTCATTTCGGCAATGCCGCCAGCATTATCAGCAATGGGACCATAGGCATCTACAGCCAGCTGGATTCCGGTGTTGGCAAGCATGGCCACAGCAGCAATGGCAATGCCATAAAGTCCAGCAAAGTGATAAGAGAGTATTATTGCAACAGCAAGACCAATAATAGGGATTGCTGTCGATTTCATACCAAGTTCAAGTCCGGCAATAATATTGGTGGCGGCGCCTGTGTGCGATTGTTCAACAATGGCTTTGACAGCCTTTTTACCGGAACCGGTGTAATATTCGGTGATTTTTCCTATGCCAATTCCTATGCCCAGACCAACCAGCGTAGCGATAAAAACACCAAGCGAAGTGTATTGCGTATAAGTGCCATCTTTGTGCATCAGTTTCCAGCTATCGGGCAGGAAATATGAGATTAAAAAGTAAGAAGCCACAACCATAACGATAGAGGAGATAAGTTCTCCGCGGTTGAGTGCAGCCTGTGGATCGCCTTTTGGGGTAATTCGGACAAAGAATGTGCCTGCAACGCTGGTAATAATACCTACCGCTGCAAGGGCCATGGGCAACAAAACCGGGCCAAGAGAAAAAGAATCCCTGATTTCCGGCATATTGACAAATACCACGCCAAGCACCATCGCGGCCAGAATTGAACCTACATACGACTCAAAAAGGTCGGCGCCCATACCGGCCACATCGCCCACATTATCGCCCACATTATCGGCTATAGTGGCGGGATTAAGATAATGATCTTCAGGAATACCCGCTTCAACCTTTCCTACGAGGTCAGCGCCCACATCAGCTGCTTTGGTGTAGATACCTCCGCCAACACGTGCAAAAAGCGCAATCGACGACGCGCCCAGCGAAAAGGCCGAAAGTACATTAAGCACAACTTCAAGGCTCCAGTCAACACCAATCAGGTTGTTAAAGAGCAGAAACAGTAAGCTTAAGCCCAGGAGTCCAAGCGTTACCACGCCGATGCCCATCACACTGCCACCAGTAAATGCCACTTTGAGCGCATCGGACAGCGAGCTGCGTGCAGCCTGGGTGGTGCGCACATTGGCTTTTGTGGCTACGCGCATTCCGATAAAGCCTGCAAGCCCTGACAGTACAGCTCCCGTGATGAATGAGAGAACCACAAAACCATTAGAGCCTGGTTCATACGATCCTTTAACAAACAGCAGAACCGAGACTGATGCCACGAAGATGGCAAGTATACGATACTCAGCGTTGAGGAATGCCATTGCACCTCGGGCAATATAGCTCGCAATGCGTTGCATTTTTTCAGTGCCTGCATCCAGCGAGTCTATCCATCTGGATTTTAGCAACATAAATACTATTCCCACAACAGCTGCGAGGGGGAGTAACCAAACGATTTGATTCATAAGCGAGATTGAAACGTGTTAGTGATGCGTTTTGTATTGATTGGTATAATTTGGGCGCAAAAATAGGGAATGACATCCAGCATATTCCAAGGGCTTAATCTTTTTTAACTTTAAATTGCCTAATGAAAACGATTGCGACAAACATGCTAATCAATGCTCTTTTTCTTAATTAGACCGCATTCGGTTTAAAGTAAACATTGACTATGGGTAAATTCGTCAAAGTATGAGGGCATAAAAAAAGCCTCCCGGCTTCGGGAAGCTTTTTTATAAATTCGATTATTTGTTAGCAATTTAGTCTCTGCGACCAAGGAAAATCATAATGTAGTAGAGGAGGGTGGCAAGTGAAGCCAGCGCTGCAACAACGTAAGTGTATGCAGCCCACTTTAGCGCGTTCTTTGCTTTGGGATAGGTTTCATTCGTCGTAATTCCACTAACATTGAGCCAAGCCAGAGCTCGACGACTGGCGTCGATTTCTACAGGGAGTGTGATGAAGCTGAAGAGGGTAGTGGTGGCAAACATCAGAATGCCGATGAAGAGCACCTGTGGGAAAACCTCTATGAGCAAAATGCCGGCAAGTAGCACCCACTGAACCCACTGCGAAGCAATGCTCACTACAGGCACAAGTTTACTGCGCATGGTAAGCCAATGATAGGCCGTGGCGTGCTGCACCGCATGACCGCACTCATGTGCCGAAACGGCTGCAGCGGCAACCGAGCGTCCGTGATAAACGTCCGGACTGAGGTTCACAGTCTTGTTTACCGGATTGTAGTGATCAGTGAGCTGCCCTTCAACCGAAACGACTTTAACGTCGTAAATACCGTTGTCGTTGAGCATTTTCTGGGCAATTTCCCGGCCCGTGAGGCCATAGTTAATCGGAATGCGGCTAAACTCATTGAACTTCGATTTTAGTCTTGCGCCGACTAACCAGCTCAGCAACATAAAAAATCCAAATATTATCCAGATTGCCATAGGATGAGTTGTTTCAATGTTTGATGATTCTTTGGCATCAAAATTATTGCCATTATCATTCTGGTGAGAGGCCCTGGCGCATAATTTCAGTTTTTTAACAGCTGTATTTCGTTTTTTGGTAGGCTAATTAATTATTAAGTTATTCACATTCAGCTAATTTATCGAGCAAATTTGTCAGCGAAACCGAAAGCTTTATTTTTGATACAATTTTTCCATAACCAATGAAACAGCGTAAAAAATCCATCTGGTCCGAAGTAAAAGCCTACGGCATCATCACTGTCGGACTTTTTGTCATGGCTCTTGGCTGGACAGCATTTCTCATTCCAAACGAAATTTTGGGAGGCGGAGTAACTGGTATATCCACATTGATATTCTGGTCGACAGGCCTGCCGGTTGGGGTTTCCGTGGCTGCAATCAATGCCGTTTTGCTGGTATTTGCACTGCGTATTCTTGGTAGGGGATTCGGAGTGAAGACAATTTATTCGATTGCCGTTCTTTCGGGATTTTTTGCCCTATTGCAGTATTACATTCGCGAGCCTTTCGTAACCGATAAGTTTCTTGCCAGCATTGTGGGTGCAGGGTTGGCTGGATCGGCAATGGGAATCATTTTTACGCAGGGAGGAAGCACGGGAGGTACTGATATTATTGCACTGATAATCAATAAGTATCGCAATATTACCCCGGGTAAGATTATTTTGGCAATCGATGTGGTAATCATATCCAGTTCATGGCTGATTTTCCGTAGCATCGAGCCTTTGGTGTATGGCTTTGTGGTGATGAGTGTTGTGAGCTATGCCATTGATCTGATTATTACAGGTAATAAGCAGTCGGTGCAGCTATTCATTTTTTCCCGAAAACCGGAAGCGATCGCCGACCGTATCGGCAACGAGCTGGGACGAGGCGTAACTTTCATCAGAGGAAAAGGTTGGTACACAAAGACAGAGAACGACATCCTCATGATAATCGTAAGGCGGACGGAGTACCCTCAGGTGTTTCGGATTGTAAAGGAAGAAGACCGCGATGCTTTCGTTTCTCTGTCCACAGTTATGGGCGTTTATGGCCAGGGTTTCGATGTTATGAGATAATTCCCATATCTTGCCGGCAACCCTAATCAGCTGCTTTTTTATCGTATTGCGTCAACAACACGCCAGCCAGCATGAGCGCGCAGCCTGCCAATGCCACCTCATCCATGCGCTCATTCAGGATGAGATAACCTCCAAGAACAGCAAATGCGGCTTCCAGGCTCAGTATGAGGCCTGTAAACTCCGGTTTAACATGCTTCTGCGCAGCAACCTGCAAGGTGAAACCAATTCCGGCAGAAAACACCCCTGCATAAACCAACGGCCACCAGCCCTCAATAATCATTATAAGATCGAAAGGTTCCATGATTAGTCCAGGGGTAAGACTCATGAAACCTGCAAAGGTAAACTGCCAGAATGCCAGCAAAATGGCATTATGTAAACCTGAGATTTTACCAAGTACGATGATGTGCATAGCCCAGAATATGGCACTGATGAGCACGAGCATATCCCCCATTCGAAGGCTGAAATCGGATTCCCGGGTAATGAAAAACAAGCCTGCCAATACAATGGCTGTGCCCATCCAGTAGTTTATTCCAGGCCGGTTGCCTTTCAGCAGACCATAGAGTGGAACAAGTATGATATAGTACGATGTGATAAAACCTGCTTTTCCTGCAGAGGTATAAACTATACCAATTTGCTGAAACGAAGAGCCCATAAACAAGGCTACGGAGGCCAACGCTGCATGAAAAAGGAGATTGGGCTGCAGCCATTTTTCCGAAGGCTTTTTGCTTTTTTCCGAAAGAAGTAAATATGGCGCTAAGGCCAGCGCTCCCAACAGAAACCTTAAGCCATTGAATGTGAGCGGTCCGGCATATTCCATACCTTTTCTCTGCGCCACGAAAGCCATGCCCCAGATTGCAGCAGTGAGCAGCAATAGCAGTGGTGCGGTCTTTTTTTTGTTCGGTAAGCGCATGAGGCCGCTAAGTTGTAAATTTTTCGGCATCAGGTGCTTAACCTTTTGAATAAAAAAGCGGGTCTCCAGGAGGAAAACCCGCTTTTGTGTTGAAGGTTTTAGTATAACTATTTTATGATCAGCCGTTCAGTCTGAACCATTTCGGGGGTTTGCAATCTGACAAGATAAACGCCTTTGGGCAGATGTCCGATGCTGATGTGCTGCAGATGCTCTCCGGCAGCCAAGGCGCCATTTGCAATTTGTTTTACCGCTTTACCACTGAGGTCGAAAATCTGTAGGTTGACGCGGCTGCTTTCGCTCAGGAAATAGCGAAGTGTAAGCTGGTCGGTGGCAGGGTTGGGGAAGATGCCTGCCAGCGTTGTAAATTGTTCGCCCATGCCCACATGCATTCCGGTTTCAAATGTTGTAGAGGCAGCGGGAGTAACTACGCCAAATGAATTTTGAACCGCTTCGATTGCAAGTTGATAGGTGGTGTAGCTGTTAAGCAGGCCTGTAGGAGTTACTGTAATTGTGGTTTTCTGATCATTTATCGTTGCAGTGAAAGGGAAATTTGGGCCATTTTGCTGCTTCAGGGTGATGATGTTGGCTACGTTATCGTTGGTGATTGCTGTTCCTCCAACAAAAGCTACCGGCATATTGTATTGGATAGTCAACTGGCTGTTTGTGGGTACGCCGGTAGTTCCTGCAACCGGATTGAAGCTGACAGTGGCAGCTACCTGCGAGGCGTCTTGCGTGTAAGCGGCCTGGAAGACGTATTTGTTCGAATTATCCTGCAGGAATATTACGGCAATCAGGTCGTCCATCTGCTCAACAAATGTTCCGGCCATATTCTGGTTGAAACTAAAAGTAGCAGTTTGTCCGGCGGCAAAGTTTTGCGTTGTTCCACTTGCGTTAGGCACCATCTTCATCATAACATGCTTGAAGGATGTTTCGCCGTTGGAAGCAACATTGCCGGTTGTAAGTTTCTCAATCACAACAACGTGCATTGTAACGTTACTGAGGTTGACATACGGTGTAACCTGGATGTTTGTATTGAAGAAAGTGCCTTGTACCTGGTGAGTGGCTTCAATTTTAACAAATGCCGGATCGGCCAAACCGACCTGATAGGCGGAATTAACAGCTGCTGCACTGGTTGCAACATTTTTACCTTCGACGAAAAGCATAGGAACAGCGTTGACGGCATAATAGGTGCGGCGTACTCCGCCTTCAGCAGTATAATATGGGTCGCCGCTGCCGGGCCAGTTCATCTGGTATTTAATGAGGGCAATGTTGTCGCCATTCTGATTAACAAAAGGATTGAAAACGCTATTGTTGAATGAGGCGCAGGGGGCGCAGGTGGAGCTGGTAAACTCTTCGAACAACGGACGTCGCTGAAGACTTTGTGTGGCGACGCCTATATTCTTGGTAATCATATCGTTGGCAGGATTCCCGTCAGGAGTTTGCCCATTAGGGTGCGAAACCCAAACTTTGAAAACATGATCACCAGGTGCAGGGTTGAGCGGCTGCTGGGCAGTGAAGCTGTGGGTCTGACCTGTTGCGATATTCACACCTGTTACATCAGTGGTGAAGACTTCTCCATCGTTGAGGCTCCAGTTCACTTTATAGCTGGTTATCGGATCGAGGCCCAGATTAACTACAACCCCTTGAATGGTCTTTTGGCCAAAGAAATAAGTGGGAATGTTCTGCGAAGCAAGACCGGCATCCAACTGGGTGGGTACGAAGAGCTCGAAATCGTCAAACCACCAGTCGTCGATGTTGTAGCTGTTGCCGCTAAAGAAGATGGAGAACTGGAAAGTAGCGCTGTTTACATCGGCGTTTTCAATAATAATGAGCCTTTCCTG
>DAIOUP010000002.1:0-25939 GCA_036759465.1 Bacteroidales bacterium | reverse complement strand
TTTTACACCTATCAGCAGGTGCTCGATAAGCTCGATTTTATGGCTGCCACATGGCCTGATCTGATCACAACCAAACAAGCCATCAGCCCTTTTCAGCCTTCGATTGAAGGAAATCCCATCTGGTGGGTTAAAATAAGCGACAACCCGAATGTGAACGAGGACGAGCCTAAAGTTTTGTACACCTCGCTCATACATGCCCGCGAAGGAATCGGCGTTCAGCAGATGATTTATTTTATGCTTTGGCTACTCGAGAACTACCAGACAAATCCAACGGCGGCGCTCATTGTAAACAACTTTCAGCTCTATTTTGTGCCCGTTGTCAACCCTGACGGTTATCTTTTCAATCAGACAAGCTCCCCGCAGGGCGGAGGAATGTGGCGCAAAAACCGTCGCAATAATGGCGGTGGTACTTTTGGCGTTGACCTGAACCGAAATTTTGGCTATAAATGGGGCATCGATAACTCCGGCTCGTCGCCCACACCAAGCAGCGAAACCTATCGCGGAACAGGCCCGTTCAGCGAACCTGAAACCACCAACCTTAAGACTTTCTGCGAAACACACGATTTCAAGATTGCGCTCAACTACCATTCCTATAGTAATCTGTTGCTCTGGCCATGGGGCTACACCTCGCAGCTTACACCCGATAACGACATTTTTGCTGCTTTTGCCAACTTGATGACCCGCGACAGCAAATACACCATCGGGCCTGCCAATACTACTATATACGCAACCAACGGAAGCTCTGACGATTATATGTATGGCGATACACAGGGTAAAAATGCCATTTTCTCCTACACCCCTGAGGTTGGAAGTTCGGTAGATGGCTTTTGGCCAGCAATCAACCGCATTATCCCACTCTGTCAGGAGAATATGATTCAAAACGTTTATGCAGCCCTGCTCAGCGGACCATACGCCAGCGTAACCGATCGCACCGATCCACTTGTCGGCTCGAAAAATTTCCATTTCAAATACGACATTCAGCGCATCGGGCTAAGCAATCCCAGCCAGTTTACTGTCAGTATTCAACCAATTGGAAATGCGATCGTTCAGCACGGTCCAGATAAGGTTTATCAGGGTTTGGCCCAAATGCAAACCCTTACTGACAGCATTGCAATTAGTCTTGATCCGGGTGTAACCAGTGGCACCGTGTTTAAATTCCTGCTCAGTGTGAACAATGGACTTTACACGAAAACCGACACCATTACCAAGCGTTATGGCGTTACAAGCATTGTGTTTGCTGACAATTGCAGCAGTTTACAGAACTGGACACCCACCGGAACCTGGGGCCTCACAACGCAAAGTTTTGTCAGTGCGCCATCATCTATAACAGATTCACCAGGAGGTAATTATCAGAGTAACGCCAACACCAACATCACCCTAAGCCAGTCCGTGAGTATTCCGAATACCACCTACGCGCGGCTCAATTTCTGGGCTAAATGGAATATCGAAGCTGGCTGGGACTATGTTCAGGTACTTGTCAGACCCACAAATTCGTTTAACTGGATTCCGCTGCAAGGCAAATACACCAAACCAGGCGGATCGAATCAGCTTCCTGGCCAGCCGCTTTACGACGGCGTTTCGGACTGGGTGCTCGAGGACATCGACCTTACTGCCTATGCTGGTAAAAATATCTTTCTAAGATTCACATTCAAGAGCGATGGTGCTGTAAATGCCGATGGCTTCTACTTCGACGATGTTAAAATTACCGTACTTGATGTGGAAACGGGAGTTGAGTCAAAGTTTGGCAGTTATGGTATGAGTGTTTACCCAAGCCCGGCCGGCCAAAGTGCCACATTGATGCTTGAAAAGCCGACTCTGCGTCCCACTGAATTGTACCTAATCGGTCATTCGGGGCAAATCATCCGGACCTGGCACCTTGAAACCGGTGTTCAAACTATGATGATTGATCTGTCGAACATTCGCTCCGGAATCTATCAGATCGTGGGCGGCGAAGCCGGACTAAGGACACGTATCGTTGTTAAATAGCTGATTAATAAACATAAATAAAAAGCGCTGGCGAAAACCGGCGCTTTTTTTATTCGTCGGCCTTTGTGGCAGCCTGACCTTCGCTGCTGAAAATTTGTTGCTGCCTACGAATGGAAGCTTCGTGAACCAATTCGAGTAGTTGGATCAGGAATTTGTCGTCGAGCCCGAGGTAAGAGCCGATTGAAACGCGGTCGTCGATGATGTGTTTCCAGCGTTTAAGCTGCAGAATGGTGATATTGTTTTCCAGTTTGTACCGCCCAATTTCGTCAACAATGTCCATGCGTCGTGCGAGCAGCTGCAGCAGTTCGCCGTCGATTTTGTCAATCTCGGTGCGAAGCTTCTCGAGCAGATGCTCAAACACAGGCGATCCGGTCGCGACGCGAAAAACCAAACCCGAAAGCAGCAGATCCAGTTCGGCAGGAGTGATTTGCTGGGCCGAATCGGTTTTGGCATTGTCGGGATCGATATGGCTTTCAATCATTAAGCCGTTGGTTTCGAGGTCGATGGCTTTTTGGGCTATTTCCTGAAGGATGTCGCGACGGCCGCAAATGTGACTTATATCGGTGATGATGGGAAGGCCTGGAACAAGCCTTTTCAATTCTATGGGAATTTCCCACATGGGGGCGTTGCGGTATGGCGATTTTTGAAAATAATGAAAGCCGCGGTGTATAGCAGCTATTTTGGTAATGCCCGCCTTGTTGATGCGTTCAAGTGCGCCCATCCAAAGTTTCAGGTCGGGGGTAAGTGGATTTTTTACCAGCACCGGAATATCCACGCCTTGTAGGGCCTGTGCCAGTTCCTCCATAGAGAACGGGTTGACCACTGTGCGAGCGCCAATCCACAGAATATCAATATTATAGCTCAGCGCTTGCTCAATATGTACCGGGCTGGCTACTTCCACGGTGGTGAGCAGACCCGTTTGTTCTTTTACTTTTTTAAGCCAGGGAAGCGCCTTTTCGCCCATGCCTTCAAAACCACCCGGTCTTGTGCGGGGCTTCCATACGCCTGAGCGAAACACATGAACCTTGTCGGTGGCTGCCAAAAGGCGCGCTGTTTCAAGTACCTGATGTTCCGTTTCGGCACTGCATGGCCCTGAAATGATGAGTGGCTGGCCGCTAACAGGCCACCATTCGTTGTGAAGCAGCAACTGTGGTTCGGGTGTCATAATTATCGCCGCAAAATTAACACAAGCATAACAACCGAAGCCTGATTAATGTTTCTGATAAGGCGATTCAACTATAAAGAATTGGAAATCAGATAAATATTAATTAATTATTGCTCTTTCTTCCGGTCAGGCCGGGATTTTTCGTTTTTTTGCACTTCTTTTTTGACCAAATTTCGATTAAAGTGAAACGTACAGAAATCAAGCATGCCTTGCTCAGCGAGGATTTTGAACAGGAGATAAAAGTAATGGGTTGGGTGCGTACAAAGCGCACCAGCAAGAATGTTGCCTTCATTGCCCTCAACGACGGCTCGGTGATGCACGATTTGCAGCTTGTGATTGACCTGGAGAAGATTCCCGAAGAATCGCTTGCGCTGATGCACACCGGAGCCTCGGTGGCAGCAATTGGCAAGCTGATCCCCTCGCCGGGCAGCGGTCAGCGTGTTGAGCTGGCAGTGAGCAGTATAGAATTGCTGGGCGAAGCCAACCCCGACGAGTATCCACTCCAGCCAAAAAAGCACTCTCTGGAATTTTTGCGCGAAAAAGCGCATCTACGCTTTCGTACCCGCACCTTCAGTGCCATCACCCGGCTGAGGCATGCCATGATTTTTGCCATCCACAAGTTTTTCAACGACCGTGGCTTCTATAATATTCATTCTCCGATTATTACGGCATCTGACGCCGAGGGAGCCGGTGAAATGTTTCAGGTTACTACACTTAAACTTGAGAAGCTTCCGTTCGACGAAAACGGAGAAATTGACTACAAGCAGGACTTTTTTGGTCGCAAAGCCAACCTCACCGTTTCGGGTCAGCTCGAAGCCGAGCTTGCAGCCCTGGCCATGAGCAAGGTTTACACCTTTGGACCAACCTTCAGGGCCGAAAACTCCAATACCAGCCGACATCTGGCCGAGTTTTGGATGATAGAGCCCGAAGTTGCTTTCAACGATATCAACGACAATATGGATCTGGCTGAGGAGATGTTGAAATACCTCATCAGCTACGCCCTGGAAAATTGCTCCGACGAGCTGCAGTTTTTAAGCAAACGTCAGCAGGAGGAGGAGAAAAACAAGAAACCTGAGGACCGTTCGATGGAGCTTATCGAAAAGCTTCAGTTTGTGCTGGCTCACCCGTTCGAACGCATTACTTATACCGAAGCCATTGATATTCTGCGCAGTTCGAATTATAATAAGAAGGGTAAATTCGCCTATCCCATCGAAAAATGGGGTGCCGATCTGCAGTCGGAGCATGAGCGTTATCTTGTAGAAAAGCATTTCAAGAAGCCTGTCATCCTCACCGACTATCCGCGCGAAATCAAGGCGTTCTATATGAAGCAGAACGACGACGGCAAAACCGTAAGGGCTATGGATGTTCTTTTTCCGGGAATTGGCGAAATCATCGGCGGCTCGCAGCGCGAAGAGGTTTACGAGAAACTGCTTCAGCGCATGGAGGAAATGCATATACCGCTCGATAGCATGTGGTGGTTTCTCGAAACCAGGAAGTTCGGCACGGTGCCTCATGCCGGATATGGTCTTGGATTTGAGCGACTTATGCTTTTTGTTAGCGGCATGACCAATATCCGCGATGTGATTCCTTTCCCCCGCACACCGCTGAATTGCGAGTTTTGATCGCAGTAAGGGAACAAAAAATTCAGCGTTTCTTTAAAAAACACAAAAACGGGGGCTTGAAAGCATCCCGTTTTTTGTTGTAAATTCGTGTAACAAACAGGGTGCAGGCAGCTGCCCCCCAAAACATTATGCTTAACCAGAGATTACAACAGAAGCTGCTGCAAAAGCTTTCGCCTCAGCAAATACTGCTGATGAAGCTTTTGCAGATTCCTACCACTGCTCTGGAACAGCGTATTAAACAGGAAATTGAAGAAAATCCTGCCCTGGAGATGGAAGAAGATGCAGAGGAATTTGAGCGGGAAGAAGAAATGGACTATGATTCCGATGCGGGTGACGATGAAGAGTTTGACGGTGATGAGCAGGATGAATACGACAGCCGGGATGATGAATTTACCTTTGATGATTATATCGACGAGGACGACTTTCCGGACTACCGCACCAGTGTAAACAACAGCAGTCCGGACGACAAGGCCGTAGAAATCCCTTATGCAAGTGCCGTTAGTTTTCAGGAGTTGCTCATCGAGCAACTAGGTTATCGTAAACTCGATGCACAGAAACAAAAGATTGGCCTGTATATTATTGGAAATCTGGATGATGCCGGATATTTGGCACGCCCTGTAGATGCTATTGTTGACGATCTGCTCTTTACACAGAATATTAAAACCTCACGCAAGGAAGTGCAGGAAGTGCTTCTGTTGATTCAGGAGTTCGATCCTCCCGGCGTAGGAGCACGCAATCTACAGGAGTGTCTGCTCATTCAGCTTCGCCGTCTCGAGGCCGAAGACCCCGACAACGATTACCGTTTGCCGATTATGATTGTCGATCGCTTTTTTGATGAGTTTACAAAAAAGCATTACGAAAAGATTCTCAAACGGGGTAATATGAGCGAAGAGCAGCTCAAGGATGCCATCAACCTGATTTTGAAGCTCAACCCCAAACCCGGCGACTCGATTACCGAAGCCGCTTCGGCCGGACATTACGTTATACCAGACTTTATCATAACCAACAACGATGGTGAGCTGGAGCTCAGCCTCACCAGCCGCAATATGCCCGAGCTCAGGGTTTCGCGCAACTACATAGAGATGTTGCAGATGTTTAGCGACAGCAAGAAAAGCCGGTCGGAAAAGGAAGCCCTGATGTTTGTCAAGCAAAAGATAGACTCGGCACGTTGGTTTATCGACGCCATCAACCAGCGCCAAAACACGCTCTACAACACCATGAGGGCGATTATGGAATACCAGTGCGAGTATTTTCTGACTGGTGATGAAACCCGCCTCAGACCCATGATACTCAAGGATATAGCCGAGATGGTCAACCTTGATATTTCCACCGTTTCACGCGTGGCCAACAGCAAATATGTTCAAACCCCGTTTGGCACTTTCCTACTCAAGAGTTTCTTCAGCGAATCGATGCAAACTGATGACGGAGAGGAAGTTTCGACGCGTGAGATCAAAAAAATTCTCAGCGATTGCATAGAAGCCGAATCGAAGGACAAACCGCTCACCGACGAACAACTGACCAAAATACTGAACGACAAAGGCTACAACATAGCCCGGCGCACCGTGGCCAAATACCGCGAACAGCTTAATGTCCCCGTTGCCAGGTTGCGTAAAGAACTATAATAATCCCATGCCGAATTCCCTGACGATTGCCGCCCGCATTGTTTCTATTTTCCTGCATCCACTTTTTGTTCCGCTTTATGCATTTCTCATCACCCTGAGCATAACTGGTCACTACAGGCTACAAATACCCGCACATGCACAATGGATCGTTGCTGTAGCTGTTTTTACGCTAACAGCGGTTGTGCCTTCGCTAATATTCTATATAATGCTCAGGATGAGGATGATATCCTCGCTTCAGATGCCTTTTCGCCAGGAAAGAAACGTGCCCATACTCATTACGGCACTAAGTTTTTACTTAACCTATCAGCTGCTCAGCAAATTTGGCGTTGCCCCTTTATTTGGTTTTTACATGCTTGCAGCCTCGATGCTCTCCCTCGTTGCCCTTGGCATCAACCTTTGGATGAAAATCAGTCTGCACATGGTGGCATTAGGAGCTTTGGCCGGATCGTTGGCAGTGTTTGCAAAGCTTTTAGGTGAACAATACCTAATTGTGGCGCTGATGACAATCCTGGCTGCCGGCTTAACCGGCGCCGCTCGTCTGACGCTGAATGCACATCGCCAAAGGGAGATTTATCTTGGTTTTTTGACGGGCTTTGCGTGGATGTACGTCCTTTTTGCCCTGATCAGTTAGAAAAGTCAGAAGCTTTAGAAGGGCGTGAGGGTAATCCCCACTGATACCGGCATAAATTCGGGCCCGAGATCGTTGCGAAACACCGGAGCGGGCTGGAAATATCCAAACACACTGACTACTTTATAACCAACGCGCAGTGTTGGGCCAAAGGTATATTTCTCCAACGAGTTGATTTTCTTTGTCTTGAGATGCACTGTGGGGCCATTTTCAGCCAATTGGCCAATATACTTTTCCTTGCCGTCCACCAGCATACCAATCTTGAAACCAACTCCAATCTTCCATTTATCATCAAAGCGAAAACGGAATTCCGCAGGAATATCGATATAAGTTACGTTGAGTTTGCTGCGCTTGTAGTTGAGTTTGCTGTCGATGGGCCTGAATACGATGGTATCGGCGTTGGCATTAACAATACGCGTATTGGTGAAAAAATTCTGACTACGAAGTCCGGCGCCGATGGCAAAAACGTGAGGACCTTCGCCGATTTTAAAATTGTAGGTCAGGTATGCATTAATGCCCTGATTAATTGACCGGCTCTTCATGTTTGCAGGGGTTTTGGTTGCAAAATCCGTGAACAGGTCAAAACCGGCTGACACTTTGGCACTTTTTCCGGTTACCACCACCTGTGCAAATGAGGGTAAGGCCAGCATCAGACTTAGCGCGATAACGAGGGCTTTTTTCATTGTAATGCTTTTATGTGATTTTAAGGGTTCAAAGGTACTGAATTGAGCCTTTCGTGGCCATTATGGTTTTCGGGCAAGCAAATCGTCAAGTATTCTTCGCATTTTTGAGCTGTTCCATTTGGCAGCACCAGTCTTGTGAATCAACACCTTACCTTCCGGGCTAATCAGCCAGGTGGTTGGGATGCTGTTAGTGGAAAATGAAGGCGGAACGGCATATTTGTGAAAGTGAATGGGAATATTAAATCCCTTTCTCTGCATGAACGATGCTACCGCCTGCGGTGATTCGTCGGTGATGAGCAGAAAGGCTACTTTGTCGCCATAGTCATTGTAAAGATTCTGTATATCAGGCATTTCGGCAATACATGGCGGGCACCATGTGGCCCAAAAGTTTAGTAAAACAGGCTTACCTTTGTGTGCCGAAAGGGGAATCCATTGACCATTGACGTCCTGAACACTCCAGTTCCATGCATCATCTGGCACAACAAACTGTTTGTCGTAAGGTAGCACACTGGGGCCAGAGGCCATGTTTTTGTTTACGAAGGCTGCAATTTCTTTTCGCGAGGCAGGAATCAACATGCCGATCAGGAGCAGCACAAATAATATGTCGCTGATGCGCGTAAACCAGCTCTTTGCTTTCCAGTCAGTCCAGCGTTTGGCAAGGTATCTCTTCAGATTGCTCATTAGCCGTTTTGTTGCAGTTTGGCTCTTTCGTCGAGCAATCTGTCAATTTCTTCTTCGCTTAGCCCTCCCATGCCGAGCCGGGCATCAATTTCTTCGATACTCAAGCCTGTAGCAACGATCTGTGGCTGCTCTTCCTGTAAAGGTTCGTCTTCGCCGAGCTCATCTCTCAACTGCTTGATAAACAGGTCTATCATTTGCCGCATGGGTTCGTTTACCTGTCCCATCATTTCGAAAGAGATCTGGTCTTTCATCTGCTCGTAATTTTTCAGGAACATCTTCATCTGTTCGAGCTGCATACGGTTCATTCCCGGCATGTCTTCCATGGGATACCGCTCCATCAGCTTGTTGAAAAGCCTGAAGAGCTCATCTATTTGTTTGCGGAATTCGTTGTTATCCATAGTGCTTGTTGTCTATCAGTGTAATAACGTCAATATGTCACAATTCGTGCCATTTATTTTCGCAAATGGGTTGTTGCAAATATCCCGCCAAAAAAGCCGTGTTTCTTTTCCTGTTGTTTGAAAAAGCCTTCGTTCACCCGCTGCACTTCTTCGATGGTATAGAAAGCATTGGGATTGTGCTCGTTGATGATGCCCAGAGCGCCCTCGAGGTTTTTCTTTTTCACGATGCTGAAGATAATCTGTACCGGCCCGTCTCTGCCTTCGGCATTTACCGTTGTTACGCCATAGCCTGCTTCACGCAGTGCAGCAATGAGCCGGATAGTGTCCATTCGCGGAATGAGGCGGATGACCACAGTTCCAAGGCTCATTTTTTCAACCAGATGAATGCCGATGTAGTTGCCGGCGGCAAATCCCGCTCCGTAGCCAATATAACTCATTACATTGTCGAGTTGCTGCATGATCTGACCAATGGCCAACAGCCAGATGATAACCTCGCCAAAACCAAGGATGGGCGCAATGTTTTTGTAGCCACGAGAAACCATTATCACGCGGATCGTACCAACAGTTACGTCAACGATACGGGCCATGGCGATGAGCAGTGGCAGCACTACCCAGTTGTATAATTCGGAATGAAAGAAGTCTTGCATGGATGGTCTTTTATTGGCTTGTGGCAAATTTACCACAATTGACAGCTTTTGGCGCATGAGGCTTTATTGAGGGCGGCTCCCTATCTTTGCAAACTTAAAACGTTGCTGATGACAAAGGAGTTTTTGCCCACCCGATACCGACTTCAATCGCAGGCCACAGGAGCTTCCTACGACGATACAGGCTGGTTGCTTGACCCGCCTGGCGAACAACAGCCCGCTCTGCTAAGAGCTGTTTACGAGTCTTCGGTCTTGAGTTTAAAAGGGGAAGAATTTGGTCTTTACACCTTTTCGGACTGGCTTCCGATCCGTAGGATGCTCAAAGGTTCATCTGCTCCGGTAAGCTGGCACAGCAAGGCTCTTGGTCAGCATCTTGGCCTTGAGAATCTTTACATTACATTCAGTGGTTGGTGGCCCGAGAGAGGAGCTTTCATGCGCACCTGCTCCTTTAAGGAAACGGAAGCTTTTGTGGTGGGAGGCCGATTGAGGGGTGAGCCCGATGAGGGCGTCCTGGTTGTGGCTTCTGCAGGAAATACGGCCCGTTCGTTTGCTCAGGTTTGCTCCGACAACAATATACCCCTGCTACTTTGCGTGCCACACGATAATATTAACGCACTTTGGTTTGACAACGAAATCAATCCCTGCGTAAAACTCATAGCTACCCCACCTGGATCGGACTATTTCGATGCCATTCAATTGTCGAACATCATTGCCGGGCTGGAAGGATTTTTTCCTGAAGGCGGTGCGCGCAATGTGGCCCGCCGCGACGGCATGGGTACAACCTTCCTCGCTGCAACCACTTATATTGGTCAGATACCCGATTATTATTTTCAGGCTGTAGGAAGTGGTACAGGTGCAATAGCGGCATGGGAGGCAAACCAACGGCTCATTGCCGACGGGCGCTTTGGCGGGAACAAATCAAGGCTCATTGTTTCGCAAAACGAGCCATTCCTGCCGATGTATCTGGCATGGAAGGCCGGTTCGCGACAGCTTCCCAAAGCGGATGATGATACCATGCGGCGGCAGGCTTCGGCCATCATGGCAGCAGTTTTATCCAACCGCAAACCGCCTTATGGACTGGCTGGCGGGCTTTTTGATGCCCTGTCTGATACCAATGGCAAGATTTTTTCTGTTTCAAATCATGAAGCACATG
The DNA here is from genome assembly GCA_036759465.1 of Bacteroidales bacterium. Classification (GTDB taxonomy): domain Bacteria; phylum Bacteroidota; class Bacteroidia; order Bacteroidales; family F082; genus JALNZU01. The sequence continues at coordinate 15,357 of DAIOUP010000002.1, read as the reverse complement.
CTGCATCCGCTTTATTCGAGAAACTCGAAGGTATTGATATTCACCCGGCTGCAGCAGTTGCCACCGCCTCTCTAATCAACGCCGTTCATCAGGAGCTGATTGACCCAACAGCCACCATTATGCTCAACATTACCGGAGGCGGCGAGAAGTTGTTTAAAAGCGGAATAAATCTACATTATCTTAATCCGGATCTTTTGCTTTCGCCTTCAATGGGCACCTATGAGATAGCAAGGCAATTGGCTGCGTTAAAATGGTAATTTCAAACACCTATGCGACGTATCGGTCTTCCGCTAATTTTGGCTTTGGTTTTGATTTCTGCTGCCTGCAGAACCAATCAGGGCAATCTGCTTGAAGGGGTTTGGGTTGTTGTGGACGTTAAGGCTGACTTTGACGAAAGAAGGGTGAACCCCTCCACTTTTAGTGAGGTGATTTCTTATCTGAAAGATACGCGTTTGATAATAGCCAGCGATTCAACCCTGACTTACGAACGGGGAGGGATGGTTACAAAATCGGGCTGGCATTTGGATGCTGAAGCCAATAAGATAATTATCGATAATGAGATTATTGGCCTTTCATCATTAACTCGGGGCGATTCAAAAATGTTTGCAACAGAGAAAACTCCTTTGGGCGAGGTCAGATTGGTTTTCGAAAAACGCTCCCGCTGATCAGCGTGTGGCTGCTTCGGGGTCAACAAAACTCAGACTATACAGTATGGCTTCGAGCTGCCTGAGGTGGTCTCGTTTGGGCTTGTTGGGAAGATAAACGAAACCTTCGATTGTGACGAGCCGGCCATTTCTGGGATCGGGAAAAGTGTAGGAGAGAAATGGGCCGGCCATAAAATCGCCCACCACATTCCACATTCCACGCATTTCGGCGGCAAAAGGAGTGACGTAATTGGTGGTGTTGATTACACGTGCCGGTACGAATTCTTTTTCTGTCGACATAAACGATCCCTGAACCGGGCCGGGGATGTTTCTCTGCATCACCGAGTCGCGCCTTCCGATGAGAAAACGGGGATCAAGGTCGAGGGTGTCGCGATAGGGCAGGCTGTAAATAACAATGCCGTAGCTTAGCTCGGAGGTTTCGCGCCTTAGCCACATAAAACCAGGTTCATGTTTTGCCACGAAGAAACCATCGGGCACTACTAATTTAATTCCAAAATTGCGGGCGACCTGTTCCACCACCGTGGCATTGGCGGTGGGTCTCAAAATGTTGAGCAATCGTTCGCGTTCGGCCCGATCGAATAGAAGCCTGATACCTTCCTGATTCTTTTCGAATTCTGCAATCCAGCTTTCCGGATCGGGCGCTATAATTTTTACCACACGCTGCGGTTTGGCCCACAAATCGCTTCGTGTTTCGATAACGGCCTCTGTTAATGTGGAATTAAGTTCAACCGCAAGAATATTGCGGTGTTTTTTAAACATATCCGAAAGCTTGTCGAGGTTGATGTTCGAAAGCCTGTAGATGGGCTCGTCCTGAGGTAATCCGTACTGTGGCTGACCGAAGTAAGTACGCAAAGTTTCGCCTATCAGCCCCTGCCACTGTTCTGTATTCTGGGTAACGACAAGGATTTCGCTTCCGGCGCCTACCGAGCGGGCAATGCGCTCCCGGTTTTCGTTGCGCTTGCAGCCGCTTATTGCCGACAAAGTGTAAATTGCCAACAACAACGCATAAAAGGCTCTTTGCAGTTTAATTCCGGATTTCATGATGTCTAAGTTACAGAGCTGATTTTCAGTCGCTGACCTGGTACAATACGGGCGTTTACACCCAGATTATTGAGTTTTTTGATTTGCTCCACTGTTACACCATCAAAGCGTCGTGCAATATCCCAAAGGGTGTCGCCCTGTTTAACGGTATAATAAACTACTTTCCCGTTGCTTTTTACTGTGCTGGCCTGTGCCTGCTCTGGCGGATAAACACGAAGCTTTTGGCCAACCTGAAGCGATGTCGATTTCAGGTTGTTCCACTCCTTAAGGTCTGTAACGCTGCATTTGTATTTGTTTGCAAGGCTGCCGAGGGTTTCACCCTTTTGAACGGTATGGGTAGTGGTGCGTGTTGCCCTTGCCACCGGCGCTTCGCCCGGACTTGATGCCGGAGCACCACTGGTGTAGATGGCGAGCCTCTGACCGATTTTCAGGTTGGTCGATTTCAGGTGGTTCCAGGTTTGGAGCTGCTTCACCGTTACACCATATTTTTTTGCTATCGAGCCAAGGGTTTCGCCGCTTCGAACGGAGTGCGTTCGCTGCTCGCTCACTTTTTTTACTTCTTCGATAAGCGTCTGCTGCTTTACGCCCCTGCGGGTAACATAGGCGTACAGTTCTTTTTCGTTATCGAGGAAGGCTCCCACATATTGCGAGGGAATGCGCAGAATATGAGGCTGATCAGGTGTAGCGGGAATGATGCCCTGTTTGAATTGCGGGTTAAAAAACCTAAGATCGGCCATGGGTACTCCAAGCAATTCGTTGAGCTGCTCAAACGAAATGAGGTCGCGCACGGTAACGGTATCGGTGCCGTACATCATCATGCCCGGGTGGGCGGGATAAAGATTGTGTTCGGAAGCGTGATTAATCACATAGGCCACAGCAATGAAAGCCGGCACATAACCTCTGGTTTCACGGGGAAGATAGGGCCATATTGCCCAGTAATCCTTTACGCCTCCTGCCCTTCGGATGGCCCTGTTAACGTTGCCCGCACCAGCATTGTAAGCCGCCATAACGAGCAGCCAGTCCTCGTAAATGTTATATAAGTCCACCATGTGTTGACAGGCGGCTTCGGTCGATTTAAGGGGATCGAAGCGGTCGTCGACCAGCGAAGTAACTTTTAGGCCATAGACTTTACCGGTGCCATACATAAATTGCCACAAGCCCTTGGCTCCCATTGGCGAGCCGGCTGTAGGGTTCAATGCCGATTCCACCATGGCCAGATACTTCATTTCCAGTGGAATATTGTAGCGATCGAGCATTTCCTCAAACATCGGGAAATACACATACGACAGTCCGAGCATTCGGCTTGTCAATCCTCTTTTACGCACGGCATAGAGGTCGATGAAGCCACGAATATGCTGGTTATAGGTAAGCGGGATAGGGGTTTGACGGTTAAGTGCCTCGATGCGTGCGCGATAGACGCTGTCGGAAAATACGGGCACTTCGTTGGGGGCATATCCATACTTGTTGAGCGAAGCCGGATCGACCCAGTGCAGGCTGTCGTTAAAATACCTGATGCGGTAAAGGCTGTCGAGCATTCGCACTATGGGCGATTCGTCGAGAAAGATGACCTTGGCCTGTTCTTCGATGAAACTGTCGGAAATGTTGATGACCGTATCGCCCACGATAAAATTGGAGGTGTCGGGCTCCATTTCTTCAAACTCCGACTGGGCATAAATGGCTGTAATCCAGCTCAAAATAAGATAAAAAACGAGTAGTTTTCTCCTCATCATTCTAAAAAACTTAAGGCCCCGAAACCTCCCTCGGAATCAGGATAAATGGTTTATCAGTAATATCAGCATTAAATATGCGGTAAGCGACTAACGGCAACAGGGATGCTATTGTTGCATGGTCGGGCCACGAACGACAATAATTAACATTTTTGTGATGGAACTGTCGCTGCGGCAAATGCCTCATTGATCGGGTTTTGTTTTATCAGCTTTCCCGGAATCTTCACTGTTCATGCCGTCTTTAAACTCTTTTATACCCCGGCCAAGACCCCGCATGAGTTCAGGAATTTTGCGACCGCCAAAAAGAAGCAGAACCACCAGCACAATCAGGATGATTTCGGTAGGTCCGAGCATTCCAAGAAGAATGGATGATAACATAGGCTTGATTTATGGGCAAATATACAATAAAATAAGTCCCAGGTAGGAGGGCATTGTTTACCTTTGAGGCGCATTAATTTAGCTTTATTAACTTTTTCGCCCAATGAATTTACGTTTGCTTTTCTTTCTGTGCCTGATGATGCCGCTGTTTGCGGAAGCGCAGGTTCCTTATACCGCCAAGCGTGATTATCGCGCCTTGCACTACCTCTCTCAGGAAGAGATGGATATGCCGGTTACCACAAATATCAACTTTGTTGAAACCCCTCCACCTGTCGGACCGGTACGCATGGTGGCCGAGTTCGAGCCGGCTCAGGGTGTATTGATACGTTATCCTTTCGGCATCCCATACAGCCTAATCCGTGAAATGGCTGCCGGAACTCAGGTGGTTACTATTGTGTCCAGTCAGAGCCAGGCCAATACGGTGCTGGGCCTTTATCAGCAGAACAATGTGAACACCATGAACTGCACTTTCCTGATAGCGCCCACCGATAGTTACTGGACGCGGGACTACGGCCCGTGGTTTGTTTTCGATGGAAACAACCAGCCCGGAATCGTGGACTTTCCTTACAATCGCCCAAGGCCCAACGACAACAATATTCCGCCCGCTGTTGCAACCCACATGGGAATTAACCTTTTCGGCATGAATGTGAAGCACACCGGAGGTAATATGATGGCCGACGGATTGGGCATTGGCGCCAGCACCGACCTGGTTTGGGAAGAAAACACCAACCAAACACAGGCTCAGATCAGACAAAAGTTTCTCGACTACCTGGGTATTTACCGTTACGACGTGCTTCCCGACCCGCTCGGCGATTACATTAAACACATCGATTGCTGGGGAAAATATCTCGCTCCCGATAAGGTGCTTATTGGCAAAGTGCCGACGACCGATCCCCGATATAACGCCTTTGAATCGGTGGCCAACTATTTTGCCACAACTCCCAGTTCGTGGGGCTACCCTTACAAAGTTTACAGGGTTATGACACCGGGTGGCAGTTTGATCACGCCTTATACCAATTCGCTCATTTTGAATAACAAAGTCTTTGTCCCCACGGCCGGCAACCAATACGATGCACAGGCCTTGCAGGTTTATCAGCAAGCCATGCCCGGTTATCAGATTATTCCAATTCAGTACAACAGCTGGCAAAATACTGATGCGCTGCATTGCCGCACACACGAACTGGCTGATAAGGGAATGTTGTTCGTCGATCACCGTCCTAAATATGGCACCCTGAGCTGGCAGGACTCCGTGGCAATTGCAGCGCGCATAATACCTTATTCCGGTCAGCCTGCAATTTCCGACTCCCTCTATATTCGATACACCATTAATGGTTCCGGCAATTACACCGCGCTGCTAAAGCCTGGCATCGGCGATATGTACACCGGTTGCATCAAAAACTACAGTAGTTTTGATACCATTCGCTACTATATTTCCGCTGCCGACGCATCGGGACGCCGCATCAAACATCCTTATATGGGTGCTTTAGACCCACATAAATTCGTCATGGGAGAGCAGCTTTTTGCTAACCTGATAGTTCAACCCGATACCCTGGTGTGGGAAGTTTATGAACCTTATAAGACTGTGAGGATAAAGAATCTGACCGGAGCTGCAGTGAACATAACTTCAGTAGAAAACAATTTCACTTTCACCTACCTTGAGAGCCCCGTAGCTCCGGTAACTCTGGCGCATCGCGACTCGCTGTTGATCAATGTGCAACTTTTGGTTCCTGTAACAGCTGCAAACCCCGCAGGCTATTATTACGGCTCACTGGACATCAGCTCGTCCAATGGCGATTATCAGGTGATCATAAAGGTAAAACAGGACTTAGTTTCTGACGTTTCTGACCAAAACGGTGGCAGAGTAAATGTTTTTCCGAATCCTTTTTCCAACGCGGTAACATTCTCTTTTGCCGGGATTTCAGGTAGTGCAGTTCTGCAGATTTTTGATACTAAAGGATTGAAGCTGCATAGTAAGGTCATTGCTACGGAAAGGGAGGGCTATAATTATGTCTGGAGTCCGGTCTCTGTTTCCCTGCCGGCGGGTGTTTATGTGTACCGAATTAATAGTACATTGGGCGTAATTACCGGTAAAATAATCAGGCAATAGCGATTAGCGAGCTATAAAGCACGCGAAAAGACCGTTCAGGATTTTCCCGGACGGTCTTTTATTTTATAACCATAGAGTTTCTATACAAGTATTTGCGATAGGTAAACCGCAAGGGCAAGCGCTGCGATAATCAACCAAAACGTAAGGGTTCTGGGTAAATCGTCTTTATCGGGTTGATAATCGAATTCAGTGTTGCGCATGACATTAGGTTATTTAAAACGAGGACCAACACGCTGGCCATTTTCCCAGATAGTGACAAATGCATCGCTCACCCCATTATCCCGACGAAGTTTGTCGCGCATGGCCATGGCCTCATCCATAGTCGAAAACGACCCGACCGAGTAGATGTAAAATTGCTGAAAACGGTCTTCAACGATTTCACTTTCGCTTAGCCTGAATCTCTTGGCCAGGGCGGACTTGCTGAAGGGTTTATTTGCTGCAAAAATCTGAACCCTGAACTCATTTGCCAGTGTGCTTGGCTGGGGCTTGGCCACTGGTTCCGGGGTAATCACGGGAGTTTCTACGATTTTGGTTTCTGGCTCTGATGCAGGCTTTTCAGGCTCGGTTGGCACTTCAATTACCGGGGTAAACTGAATATTGTCGGTTACATCTTTCTTTTCCTGAGGTTTCTGAGGCATATTCAACCAGAAGTCGCCTCCACCCTGATTGTCTGGTGATGGTGCAGGGATATTGCTGCCTCCGCCACGCTGACCAAATTTGTAAACGACTCCAAATGTCATATGATTGAAAACGTCGAAACGGAACTTCGACTTCCAGGTATCGAGCAGATCGTTATCGATACCCTTATTAGTTATTTCGAACCGAAAATCGAGCTTGTCCGACAGACGGAAATCAGCACCAATTCCCCCGAAAGCTGCACCGGAAAGTGTTGTACCGCTAATACCCCGGCCATTGCCATATCCTCTTTTCGCAAGAACGTTTCCGGTTGAATATTGGTAGAGTGTGGTGTTATAATTCAGGGCGCCAATTCCGGCCACAATGAAAAAGTCGGCAAAACGCGAGTCATCGTAGCCCGCAATCAGATTAACGGGATAGAAAAGGCCTGTTAGTCCGCCTTCCCATACAAAAGACTGAAAATGAACATCCCAGGGTTTGCGGGTTCCCAATACATGGGAGTAGGCAAAATGAAGCCTTGCTGCAATCCAGGGGTTAAAACGGCGCTCGCCTCCAAGCTGTGCCACATAGCGCAGCTCGCTCAAATCTTTGAGTGCCGGCAGCAGAGGGTTGGTTTTGATATCGCCCATAAAAACTGAGGTTCCCACGGCTGCTGAAACATTCCAGCCCCGGTTGTCGCCATTGCCTTCCATAAGGTCAATGCCTTCCTGAGCCCTGACTTTTCCGTTAATGGCTGTCATGATCAGGAATATTACAATTATGGCTAAAAAACGGCGATGTTTCATAATGGTCGTTGTTTTACTATGTCAGGCTGCTAAATTAAACACTCAACACCGAATAAATCAAGTCGATATGCTAAAAAATGGACAAATTGCGTGTATTTTTTGAAACACTTAAGGAACTGATCTGATCTTTGAAGTATTGTATCGGTTATACTCAAAAAATCCTTACAAGTTTCAGTAGGCATGGTTTTGCTCCACCGTGCAGAAGTTCCAGGCTTTTATCAAGCAGTTTTTTACTCTCCGCCAAAATGGGTTTTCAGGCTGTTTTGCCACAGCTCGATTTCCTCCATTTGGAGGGCGGGGAGTTCAAGTTTGTTCTTTTTTCTGTATCCATTCATTTTTTGCTGCAGCAGCTGGGGCTTTTCATTCAATACCTCTTCGACCGAGCTGTAACCCGCTTTTACAAGATGCTCGGCCCATGCCTCACTTACGCCTTTTTCGATCAATTCCTGAGGGCTGAAAGGCTTACGAAACTTTTCGGGGCGCATTTGCGGAAAAAACAGCACCTCCTGTATTGATGCCTGATTGGTGAGCAGCATCACCAATCGGTCGATGCCGATACCCATGCCCGAAGTGGGGGGCATGCCAAACTCCAGTGCCCTGAGGAAATCGTAATCGATAAACATGGCTTCATCGTCGCCCCTTTCGGATAACCTGAGCTGTTCTTCAAAACGGTTGCGCTGATCAATTGGGTCGTTGAGCTCGGTGTAAGCGTTTGCGATTTCCTTTCCGTTGATCATCAGTTCGAAACGTTCGGTAAGCTCGGGGTTGTCGCGGTGCCTTTTGCAAAGCGGCGACATTTCTACAGGGTAATCAATGATAAAAGTAGGCTGGATGTAATGATGCTCGCACTTTTCTCCAAAAATTGCGTCGATCAGTTTGCCTTTACCCATGCTTGCGTCAACCTCTATGTCGAGCTTGCGGCAAACGTCGGCCAATTCTTTTTCATCCATGTCATGGAGATCGAAACCGGTGTGTTCTTTGATGGCGTCGAGGATTGCAATGCGCTTGAAAGGACGCTTGAAATCGATTTTAACCCCATTTACCGTTACAGAGGTTTCCCTGGTTACTTCCTTCACCACGCGTTCGAGCATTCCCTCGGTGAAATCCATCATCCATTTGTAGTCCTTGTAGGCTACGTAAATCTCCATAACCGTGAATTCAGGGTTATGGGTGCGGTCCATGCCTTCGTTCCGGAAGTCTTTGGCAAATTCGTAAACCCCGTCGAAACCGCCGACAATCAGCCGCTTGAGGTAAAGCTCGTTGGCAATGCGCAAATAGAGCGGGATATCGAGTGCATTATGGTGTGTGATGAACGGCCGGGCTGCCGCGCCTCCGGGAATGGGTTGCAATATTGGTGTTTCGACCTCGAGATATCCCTGCTCATTGAAAAACTGCCGCATGGCGTTGATGGTTTTAGTGCGCTTGACAAAGGTTTCGCGCACCTGAGGGTTAACGATAAGGTCAACATATCGCATGCGATAACGCTGCTCCGGGTCGGTGAAGGCATCGTACACCTGACCTTCTTTTTCTTTTACAATAGGCAAGGGGCGCAACGATTTGGCAAGCACTTTCATGTTTTGAACGTGGATGGTGATTTCGCCCATCTGCGTACGGAAAACAAAACCATTAACACCGATGATGTCGCCAATATCGAGCAGGCGTTTTACGACAGTGTTATACAGCGTCTTGTCTTCGCCGGGGCAAATGTCATCGCGCTTGAAATATACCTGAATGCGACCGGCAGAATCCTGCAACTCCATAAAAGATGCTGCCCCCATGATGCGACGGCTCATGATGCGGCCAGCAATGCTAACTTTCTGAAATTCTTCTGGTTTATGGTCAAACTGTTCAAGAATTCTGTTGGTAGTGGCATTCACCGGATATCCTTCCTGAGGATAGGGATTTATGCCAAGCTGATATAGTTCGGTTAGCGCATTGCGCCGTACAATTTCCTGCTCGCTGAGTATCATGGGTTTCTGAAAATTTTTGCAAAGATATCCAATCCTGTCAAGATGGAGACTCATACAAGCAAACAGGGAGGCTTTCCTGGCCTCCCTGTTCTAAAGTTCATTTTGTTATCTGCTGATTATTAGCTTTCTGCTCACTCTGGTTTGCCCTTCTACTATCAGGTTGTAGTTGCCCGGAGGCTGGTTGGTAAGGTCGATCGGGTAAGCGCTTCGTCCGTCGAGCTGCAATCCTCTTTGGTTGTAAACCAGTTTGCCGTTGGCATTGAATACCATGATATTCACCTTGTCTCTGGCACCGGAGGCAAAGACAAGGCTAAACCTTCCATCGGCCGGGTTGGGGAGCACCTGCAGGCTTTGCAGGCTGCTTTCGGCCAAACCCGTGCAGTCGCGAAACTCTATAACCATATTTTGGGAACGTGTAACGCAACCGTTGGGGCTGATCAGCTCCACCCAATAGGTTCTGAACCCTATGCCATGCCCGGTAGTATCTGCTGTGATTTGTGCGCTAGTGGCTCCCGTTGACCAATTGTAGGTATATCCCTGGACATTGGTCCTAAGTGTTTTGATGGCCCCTGCGCACATCACGGTGTCGGCGCCCAGGCTGATCTGTGGAGGTGCTTCGAACAGGCTGACCTGCACGCTATCGGCTGCCGAGCATCCATTGGGCTTGGTTACGAGCACTTTAACCTGATGATTGCCAAATCCTAGCTGGCCCGAGCTAAGCCGCACAATCTGCGTTGTATCGCCTGTCGACCACAGGTAATTTGCTCCGGTATTGCCGGCATCGAAGGTAAGGGTATCGCTGCCACAAGCGGCTAGTGGTCCTGTTAGGGCGACAATTGGCGGTTCTTTCACTGTAATCATCATTGAATCGCTCACCACACAGCCATTGGGGCTGGTAACCTGAACCCAAAGCTGATGGGTTCCCCAGCCCATGGCTTCGGTTGCGATGGTGATTTGTGCTGTAGTATCGCCGGTTGACCAGAGGTATGTAGCGCCCTCGTTGAGTACATCAAATTCGAGGGTTTGATGTCCGCAATATTCTATATCGTCGCCAAGCGCAACTTCAGGCAATGGATGCACAACCACATTGACGATATTGCTTGTGAGTGAGTCGTTCTGCCGGAAGGCGGTAATTGTATAGTTGTCAGTATCTTCCGGAGAAATTTTAAGGTTTTGCGCTTGACCGATAACTTCACCGGCACTATTCTTCCAGAGGAATTGCAAATTGGCAACATTGCCCTGCAATTCGGCCGAAAGCTGGACAGAGTCGCCGAGGCATATTTGTTCAGCTGAGGCCGATGCGCTGACCAGGAAGGTAGATACCCTGAGGTGAACGGGTACAATAAATACCGGGTTATCAGGGTCGTTGTTGGCGATGCGCAGATTGGCGCGGTAGTTGCCCGGCTGCAGATCGGTGGCTTTAAAGGTAACGGTTACCGGAGTGTTTTGTCCGGCGGCGATTGTTCCGGAAGTCGGAGTATAATTCAGCCAGTTGACTACGTTTAGGGTATAATCCTCAACCTCTCCATAAGTAGTAGATCCACAGGGATTTACTGCGCCTGTCCAGGTAATGCGAATACGCATGCGCGTTGGGCCAGGCAGGGCATTGGCCGGAGGATTGATTACCGCAGTATATGGTCCCTGACCGGGCGTTCCATTTACAACAACTGGAGCATCGTCGAAAATCTGATTTTGGTTCCAGTCAATCCAAACACCACACTGGTCAGCGCTGTACGGATTGCCATTGGTTACGGTGAGGGTGATTGGCTCGCCCGGTCTAACTTCGGTCGAGAGGCTCGTATAATCAGCGTAGTTGTTGCTGCCTGTGGCATTATCTATATTTCCGATCCGAACCCTGGAAATGTACTCATCACCACCACCCGAAGCCGCACAATAAGCATTGGTTTCACGCGTGGTATTGATAATCTGAGCGCTCATCTGCCAATTCATTGGCAATTGTCCGATGTTGGAAATGGCCAGGGTTTGTGAAGCTTGCGTGCCAGGCAACAGAACCTGAGTTAATCCGCGAGGTTCAGTGTTGATGCGTGCATCACCCCATTGAACGGAGATTCGCGCTGCTCCACTTTCGGCTTCTCCGGTGTAGGCAGCTGTTACCTGATAAACGTAAACCCCGTAATCCGGCAGGGGATCAATAAATGTTGTATCGGTGGTATTGCCAACGAGCACATTGTTGCGATAAATCTTAAATCCGATAAAATCCGGCGCTTCAGAGTATTTCCATTGCAAATTGGCATTGCCGGTAGGGAAATCAACCGAGGCTTGCAGGTTGAATGGGCGGCTCAGCGGATTGGTCATGTAAGGCGATGTATATGAAAGCGTTACGCCGCTGCGATTGTCGGTCCAGATGGGATAAACTTTACCACCTCTTGCCGAAATGCCAAGATAGTCGCCCATATAACCGCCGGCCAGCCCTGGAATAGGAGCAGGGGTGAAGGCCACGTCCGAAACCTTAAAGTCTTCCCATGTATCACCGCCATCGAAGCTGTTGGCGCAAAAAACCTCCACCTGATTTTGATTGACATTGCGGTCACCGTAAAAGATTACGCTGAGTGCGCCATTCTCGGGGTCGCAGGTTATCCATGGAAAATAATGTTCTTTTCCCTGTCCGATGGGGTTCTGATTAACCCTGATAGGCTGCGACCATGTTGCTCCCCGGTCGGAAGAACGAATCATGTAAACATCAATACCATTGTTTTGGTTGATTCCGGGAACGCCAATATTGGCCCAAACTACGTAAAGGTTTCCGCGTCCTGGTCCGTCGGATATGTCGGCGGCCATCACAGGGAAACTGTTTACACGATGATTCTTTTTTGTTTGGGTGTTTCGTATGCCCCTAATATTGTTTATAATACGTGTTGCCGGCTGCCAGGTGACGCCGCCATCAAGCGAGCGGGCAAAACCAATTGCGCCTTCATCGCTTGGCCAACTGTTGTAAATGGACCAAACTGCATATACCTCTCCGTTGGGGCCGGTTTGCAGGTTTACGCCCTGATTGTGGCTTCCGGCGCTCACGGCATTGCTGATAGGCACTCTGGTGCTCCAGGTGTCGCCGTGGTTGGTGGAACGTGAAACGACAATCTGGTTATTATTGGCGCCGCCAAAGTCGGTCCACGATATATAAAGGTTGCCGCCAAACAGGCTGCTGGGGCTGTTATCGATCCAAAAATGGTTTTTATCGGCCAGCTGACCCGGGTTAGGAGCTACAGTACGGGCAGTCCAGCTTACTCCCTGATTGTCGGAATATGCAATACCCTGACCGCTTCCACTTGAGATGTAGTTGATATACCAGCGATTGTTGCGACCAACGGCAGTGGCCGGGTCGCCGGAATTACTTCCTGCAACACCCTGAATCTTGCCCTGCCAGGTTTCGCCAGCGGTGAAAGAATGCAGGTTGTTGGCCCCGTATAGCGTGGTGGCACTCTGATTGGTGCTGTTGTTCGAGGCCAAGACGACGTCGCTGTTCAGGGGATGCACAAAAATGGAGTTTTCGCTCTGCGTTGTCGATCCTGTAATCAGGGGAACGTCGGGCGAGTCGTTGGTGACCACCGAAAACGCCTTGATTGCTGATCCTGTATAAATTGCTGGTTCAGTGCGAATGTCAGGATTTAAGGTATAAAGCCCCTGCTGAGCCAGTCTTTTATAGTAGCCGTTGTTGTCCACACGGGTATCTACCATGTTTCTGCGTTCGCGCTCGGTTTTGGCATCGGAACTGATGAGCCACCGCATACCAGCCAAAAGCATGATGGCCAGCACGATGGTAATAGTGCGTAAGGTTTTCTTCATCGGAATTTGGTTGAGCAATTAAAATGAAAGTGCCAAAAGTAGGTATTTTACTTTTGGCCTTGTGTCACGGAAAATATAAAATGAGGGTAAAGTGTATAATTATGCGCTGAAACTACATAATACTGCAACGAATCAAGCGTAAAGCTTTGCCTCCGTTTCGCCGCTCACAACCCTTAGCCCATTGAAGGCCAGAGCCTTGAGCTCATCTTCTCCTGGATACACGTGTACGGGTGCAATGCGGTGAACGCGTTCGATGATCTGATTTACAAAATACTTGTCGTGGGCAATGCCACCTGTAATTAGAATGCCGTCCACAAGGAAATGCATGACTGTGGCCATGGCACCAATTTCTTTGGCTACCTGATAAGCCATCGCATCGTAAATGAGTTTGGCATAAACATCGCCGGCTGCTACGCGCTGCTCAACTTCGTAGGCGCTATTGGTACCCAGATAAGCCACAAGTCCGCCCTCGCCTTTAATCATTTTCATCACCTCTTTTTCGGTGTACTTGCCGCTAAAACATAGTCTTACCAGCGATCCGACCGGCAGGCTTCCGGTTCGTTCGGGCGAAAAAGGCCCGTCGCCGTCGAGACCCTGATTTACATCCACTACCCGACCCTGTTTGTGAGCGCCGACGGTAATTCCGCCTCCCAGATGCACAACAATCAGGTTGAGGCTTTCGTAGGGCTTCATGATGGATTTGGCATGTTGCCTGGCGATGGCTTTCTGGTTGAGGGCATGAAAAATCGAATATCGCGGCATGAGCGGATGCCCGGAAATTCGTGCAATATCGTCCAACTCGTCCACTACAACCGGATTGGCAATAAAAGCTCGTGCATCGGGCAGCGATTTGGCAATGTCGTGAGCAATAAGCCCGCCTAAGTTGCTGGCATGCTCGCCCAGTGGACTATTGCGCAGATCGCGCATCATAGCCTCGTTCACTTCGTAAACGCCCGACTCAATGGGTTTGAGCAATCCTCCGCGACCCATTACCACCCGAATATTGTCGAGCGGGATATCCGCCTCACGCAATTCGTTCAGAATAAGCTCTTTGCGAAAAGAAAACTGATCTGTTATTTTTTCGAAGGGTTCGAGCTCCTCATTGCTGTGGCGAATGTTTTTGATATAAACCGGATTCAATCCCTGAAACAGACCAAACTTGGTGGAGGTTGATCCGGGATTGATGGTGAGGATATGTATATTGTCGTTGTCGCCCATAGAGTTTTGCCAGGCATTTGGTTTTTAGCGGGCAGTAAGGGCTGCGAGGGCGATGCTGTAAAGCTTGGTCAGGGTGCTGTCGCCCCGTGAGGAAAGAACGGCCGGCACTCTTGCGCCAACCACAAATGCGCCCTGCTCGCCTTTGGCCAGTTTGGTGTTCATTTTGTAAAACACGTTGCCGGCTTCAATATTGGGGAAAAGCAGGCAGTCGGCATCGCCGGCCACCGGGCCTCCAACTTTTTTGATTTCAGCGCTTTCCTTATCGATTGCAACATCCAGCGCCATGGGGCCGTCAACATAGGCGCCCTTGATCTGACCGCGGTCGGCCATTTTCGAGAGCAGCGCGGCATCGACACTGGCCTGCATCTTGGCCGAAACCTGTTCTGAGGCGGCAATCACGGCCAGCTTTGGTTTTTCGATGCCAAGGGCATGGGCAGTGCTGATCAGGTAGTTGGCAATCGCCATTTTCTCGGGCAGTTCGGGTGCGGGCAAAATGGCCACGTCGCCCACGATGAGCAGCTTGTGGTAGTTGGGGTTTTCCATCACCGTAACATGGCTCAGCACGGAGCCCTTGTTCATGAGTCCGCGCTCCTTGTCGAGAATGGCTCTCATGTATTTATCGGTGCTCACAAGGCCTTTCATCAGCAGATTGCCTTTGCCTTCGTTGATCAGGTCAACGGCTTTCACGGCGGCTTTCATTTCGTCGGCCTCGTGAACGATGGTAAACTTTCCTGCGTCAACACCCAAATGTTCGCAAACCTTGTGGATCTGCTTCTCGTCGCCCACCAGGGTGCCTTCGAGCAAGCCCATATCAATGGCCTGACTTACTGCACTGATGGAATGATCGTCGTTGGCATAGGCACAAACAAGGCGTTTTTTCGGACTGCTTTTAAGCACATCAAACATTTGGTCGAGACGGCTGATCATCATGGCTTGCGGTTTTGGTGTAAGGGAATTTTTGTTGTTACAAATTTAACAAATACAGCCGCAAAATTAAGAAATTCCGGCATTTGCGACAGATAAACC
>DAIOUP010000001.1:0-27762 GCA_036759465.1 Bacteroidales bacterium | reverse complement strand
TCAAAAAAGTGGAAGACTTAACGAAGGTTCGCTGGCCTTGCTTCGTGATTGTGGGATCTTTGTCGAAAACGGGGGCGATAAACTTAAGGCCGAGGCTTCAGGTTTTCCGCTGGAAGCAATCTTTCTCCGCAATTCCGATATTCCCGAATACGTGCAGGATGGTGTGGTGCATTGTGGCATCATTGGTGAGAACGTGCTTGCCGAGAGCGGGGCCGGAATTGATGTGCTGCAGAAGCTTGGATTTTCCCGCTGCCGGCTTAGCCTTGCTCTTCCAAAAGAGGGCAAATACGATGGTTTGTCGTGGTTAAACGGTAAAAGAATAGCGACCTCTTACCCAAATTCTCTTCAAAAATTCCTGAAAAAATACGATCTGAATGCAGAGATCCATTTGATCAACGGATCGGTGGAAATTGCCCCGGCCCTTGGCCTTGCTGATGCGGTTTGCGATCTGGTCAGCTCAGGCAACACCTTGTTTAGCAATGGTTTAAAAGAGGTTGAGGTTATCCTGAAATCGGAAGCCGTGCTCGTGGCCTCACGGCAGCTGGATGGCGAAGCACGACAACTGCTCGATAAACTCCTCTTTCGCATCAGGGCAGTCCTCAATGCCCGTAAATACAGCTATGTGTTGCTCAACTGCCCGGAAGAGAAACTGGATGACATCATTGGTATCCTGCCGGGAATGAAAAGCCCGACCATCATGCCCCTGGCTCAAAAGGGCTGGTATTCGCTGCATTCGGTGGTGCACGAAAACGACTTCTGGAATCACATCGATGCCCTGAAAGCCAATGGTGCCGAGGGCATTCTGATTATACCCATTGAAAAAATGATTTACTAAAAACCAAAGCCATGCTGAAAACGATTTATTATCCCGAACCGGTTGTGTGGCCCGAATTGTGCCGCCGGCCACTGCTGGACAGTGATGACCTCTGGAGCCTGATGTCGGAAATATTCGATCAGGTTTCGATGTTTGGCGACGATTCTGTTAAGCGCTTCGTGAGTCTTTACGAGGGTATCGAATCGCCAGTGCTCGAAGTGCCTGTGTCAGAAATTGAAAAAGCAGGCCAGGGCCTTGACGCGAAGCTGAAAGAAGCAATACTGTCTGCCAAATCAAACATCGAGACCTTTCATCGTTTTACGCTTATCGAGCCACCTGTGATAGAAACCATGCCCGGAATACGATGCTGGATTAAAAAGAAGCCCATCAACAGGGTAGGCCTCTATGTGCCGGGAGGAAGTGCTCCGCTCTTCAGCACCGTGCTCATGCTGGCAGTTCCTGCAGCCATCGCCGGATGCAGCGAGGTGATTTTGTGCACTCCGGCAGGAAAAAAAGGTAAAGTAGATGAGGCTGTTTTATTTGCAGCTAAAGTGGCGGGCATAAGCCGTGTTTTTGCCGTAGGCGGAGCTCAGGCCATAGCAGCAATGGCCATTGGAACAGAGACGATTCCCAAAGTGGATAAAATTTTTGGCCCTGGTAATCAATATGTAACGGCAGCAAAACAATTTGCCGGGCGTTCGCATTGCGCCATCGATCTTCCAGCAGGGCCCTCGGAGGTGCTGGTGATAGCCGACATTTCAGCCAACCCGGAATATGTGGCTGCTGATCTCCTCTCTCAGGCCGAGCACGGCGAGGATAGTCAGGTGATTCTGGTGACCGACAGCATGCGCGTGGTAGATGAAGTGAACAAGGCCATCGAAAAGCAACTTGCGCAGCTGCCGCGGGCCGATATTGCAAGCCAGGCCCTCACCAACAGCCTTACCATATTGCTGCGCAGCACGGAAGAAGCCGTAAATTTTTCGAACCTCTATGCTCCGGAGCATCTGATTTTGGCTACCGCCGATGCAGAATTGCTGGCCGAAAAGGTAGTGCATGCAGGCTCGGTTTTCGTGGGGCATTACAGCCCCGAGAGTGCAGGCGATTATGCTTCGGGTACCAATCACACCCTGCCTACCTATGGTTTTGCCCGATCGATGGGAGGCCTTACGATCGATAGTTTTCTGAAACCGGTTACATTTCAGCAGCTTACACGCGAAGGCCTGAATTCGCTTGCACCAGTTATCATGGAAATGGCTTCGGCGGAAAAGCTTGAAGCCCACCGAAAAGCTGTGGAAGTGCGTTTGCAAGGCAAATATTCGTAGCGCATGGTGGAATGGTATTTTAGGAAGCACATTCAAGGCTTAAAACCCTATTCCACAGCAAGGTATGAGTATTCTGGCCCTCCCGGGGTTTTCCTGGATGCTAACGAAAATCCTTTTGGCCGGGGGCTCAACCGTTATCCTGATCCGCGCCAGCAAACCCTGCGTAATGCAATTGCAAGGCTCAAGGGCGTTAATGAAGCTGCGGTTTTCGTAGGCAGTGGCAGCGACGAAATCATCGACTTGCTTATCCGCTTGTTTTGCGAGCCCGGTAAAGATAGCGTGCTCATCTTGCCTCCGACTTACGGGATGTATGAGGTTGCATCTGCCGCACATGATGTTAAGGTTGAGAAGATTATGTTAGCACCAGATTTTCAACCAGATTTGGAAAAGACACTGCAATCGGAAGCTAAACTGCTTTTCCTCTGTTCGCCAAACAATCCCACCGGTAATCTGATTGATCCGGAGATTGTGGAAGCGATACTGAAAGGTTTTAAAGGCATCGTCGCTATTGATGAGGCCTACATCGATTTTTCAGCCGGAAGCACATCCATTGAGTTGTTGGATAAATATCAGAACCTCATTGTGTTGCAAACCTTATCCAAAGCATTCGGATTGGCTGCAGCCCGTGTGGGATTGGCTTTTGCTGACCCAGCAATTATCGCAGCTTTCGATCGCATCAAATTGCCTTACAATCTCGGTGACCTATCGGCCCGTGCAGCGCTGCGGGCCATTGAGCGAAAAGATAAGGTGGCAAAACAAGTGCAAACCATTGTCAGATACCGTAATGCGCTTGCTGAACAATTGAGCAGATTACCCTGTGTGGACAAGGTTTTTCCTTCGGATGCCAACTTTTTGCTGGTGCGGTTTGTTGATTACAAGACGGTTTTCAACCACCTGAAAGCCCTGGGAATCATTGTGCGCGACCGATCGGGACAGCCACTGCTCGGTGGTTGTCTTCGTATTTCGGTTGGCACAGCCAAAGAAAACCGAAAACTCATCGAAGCACTCAAACAACTTTAGCAATGCAAAAGGTACTTTTTATCGATCGCGATGGCACGCTAATTCATGAGCCGGCCGACGACTGGCAGGTAGATAGCTGGGAAAAGTTCATCTTCATTCCCGGAGTTATCACCTGGCTCGGACGCATTGCCCGCGAACTCGATTACAAACTGGTTATGGTTACCAACCAGGATGGGCTGGGAACCCCTGCATGGCCTGAAGAAAAGTTTTGGCCTATACACGACAAAATGTTGAAAATACTTGAAAACGAGGGTGTTGAATTTGAGGATGTCTTTATTGACCGCAGTTATGAACATCAGCACTTGCCAACCCGCAAGCCCGGTACAGCTATGTTGGGCAAATATCTTCGTGGCAAATACGACCTGGCCAACAGTTTTGTGATTGGCGACAGGATTACCGATGTTTTGCTGGCGCAAAATCTGGGTGCCAGCGCCATATATTTTAATGCCCCAGATCCATTGCCTGCTCAGCTTAAAGTGGTCGCCGCTCTGGAAACTTCCTCATGGAAAGCAGTTTATGATCTTCTGGTTCGATTGCCACGGATTGCCCTAATAAAAAGATATACAGCTGAAACACAGATTGAGGTGCAGTTTAGCCCGGATGGTAGCGGACTCGCTGATGTTAAAACCGGCATTGGTTTTTTCGATCACATGCTTAGCCAGATTGCACGTCATGGTCAATGCGACCTTATTGTAAAAGCCAAAGGCGACCTTGATGTGGATAGCCACCATACCATCGAAGATGTGGGTATTGCAATAGGTCAGGCCCTTGCCGAAGCTGCCGGACGCAAAACCGGCTTGCAGCGATATGGCTTTGCTTTGCCCATGGATGAAGCTTCGGCTAAGGTGCTTATCGACTTTTCGGGCCGGTCGTATTTTGATTGGCAACTAGAAAGTTCTGAAAATCAAGCTGGTGGTGTCAGCATGTTGATGTGGGAGCATTTTTTTAGATCGCTGGCCCACAATGCCGCCATCAACCTTCATATCGAAGCCCGGGGCCGCGACGGACATCATACCATCGAGGCCATTTTCAAGGCCTTCGCGCGTGCGCTGCGGATGGCTTTTATACGCGACCTTACCCAGAGAAATCTGCCATCAACCAAAGAAATGCTGTAATGCGGGTAGCAGTGATCGATTATGGTGCAGGAAACCTGACCAGCTTGAAATACGCCCTCGAACGCTGTGGGGTGTTTAAAATTATTATTACCAGCAATCCGGATCTTATCCGCAGTGCTGACCGAGTGATATTTCCGGGTGTTGGACATGCAGCGTTTGCCATGCAAAAACTCAAACAAAAAAATCTTGATAGACTAATTCCGACCTTGAAACTACCCGTGCTGGGAATTTGTCTGGGTATGCAGCTGATGTGTGAATATTCCGAAGAGGGCGAGGTATATGGTCTTGGGATTTTTGAAGCCAAAGTCCGACGCTTCGGCAGTGGGCTAAAGGTGCCCCACATGGGCTGGAACACCGTCAAATTTGCTGCCGAACTGGGTTCGGGAAATTACTTCTATTTTGTTCATAGCTATTATGTTGAGTCTTGCCCTCAAACCCTGGCCGTTTGCCATTACGGAACAACATTTTCGGCTGTGCTGAGGCATGACAATTTCACTGGATGCCAGTTTCATCCCGAGAAAAGTGGTGAAGCAGGGGAACAATTTTTAAAGCGGTTTTTATCATGAGTATTCAGATTATTCCGGCTATCGACCTCATTGGTGGCCAATGCGTAAGGTTGCACAAAGGCCGTTTCGAGGAGCTCACCACCTACGAAATTCCGGTGCAGGAAATGCTTGGTCACGTGCTTGGGGCAGGATTTCGAAAAGTGCATATTGTTGACCTTGACGGTGCGCGTGCTGGTGAGCCACTGCAGCTTGAGCTGATTGCGGGTCTGGCAAGGAAGTACGATATACATATTCAAACTGGAGGAGGGTATCGCTCCTTAGAACAGGTGAAAAGGGCCCTGAACGCAGGAATAAGTAAAATTATCATTGGTTCGGCAGCTGTGCGCAACCCGCTTTTTCTAAAAAAATGCCTGGATGCATTTGGCGGCGAGCGCATTATCCTTGCTGCCGATGTCACCGGCGGACAAGTGCGGGTGGCGGCATGGGAGGAGGAAAGTGGCAAAACTATTCATGGCCTGCTTGATGAGTTTATTCCAAACGGACTTAATACAGTGCTTATCACCGACATAGAACGCGATGGCACACTGTCTGGCCCTGCTGTTGAACTTTATGCTGGTCTGAAAAAGGAATACCCGGAAATTGAAATAATTGCGAGTGGGGGCATTGGCACTGTAAGTCATATTCAATCGCTCGCCGATGCTGGTATTCAGGCTGTTGTGCTCGGAAAAGCGCTTTACGAGAATAAGGTCAGTCTTATAGACCTGAGTAGTCTACATAAAGTATATGCTGGCTAAGCGCATTATTCCATGCCTCGATGTAAAGGACGGTCGCACGGTAAAAGGCGTAAACTTTGTTGACCTTACCGATGCAGGCGACCCCGTGGCGCTTGCCGCAAGATATTCGGAGGAGGGCGCCGACGAGTTGTTGTTTCTCGACATCACTGCCAGTCATGAAAAACGCAAAACGCTGACTGCTTTGGTAGAAAAAGTGGCGATGACGGTGAATATACCTTTTACGGTGGGAGGTGGTGTGAGTACTGTTGACGACGCCTATGCCCTTTTGAAAAGCGGGGCGGATAAAATAAGCTTAAATACCGCCGCAGTCAGAACCCCATCGCTTATTGAAGAAATAGCCTCGCGTTTTGGTTCGCAGTGCGTTGTGCTGGCTATTGATGCACGGATGGACGAAAACGAACGGTGGGAAGTGTTTGTCAACGGTGGCCGCAATCCCACAGGCAAAGATTTGTTCGGTTGGGCCAGGGAAGGGCAGGAGCGTGGAGCAGGAGAAATACTCTTCACAAGCATGAACCACGACGGCACCCGCAATGGTTTTGCCAACAGTGCACTGGCGCAATTGAGCAAGACCTTGACCATACCGCTTATTGCATCGGGTGGTGCCGGAAACATGCAGCATTTTGCCGATGCATTTACCAAGGGCATGGCCGATGCTGCCCTGGCCGCTTCGGTGTTTCATTTTGGTGTTATTAATATTCCTACACTCAAAGATTATCTAATAAAATGCTCGATATCAATTCGATAGACTTCGGCAAGCAAGCCGGGCTGGTGCCTGCAATCATTCAGCATGAAACAAGCGGCAAAGTGCTCATGCTTGGATATATGAACCATGAAGCCCTGGCGCGTACGATCGAAACCGGCAAGGTATGGTTTTTCAGCCGTTCGAAAAATCGCCTGTGGGAAAAGGGTGAAACGTCGGGCAACTATCTGTATTCAAAGCATATAAGTATTGATTGTGACGGCGATGCTTTGCTTGTGCAGGTGTTGCCGGTCGGCCCGGTCTGTCATCGTGGCACATCCGGCTGCTTCGATGACGAGGCGCTCAAGGAAAAGTCTGACTTTTTCTACACACTGGAGCAAATCATCGCACAACGCGCATGGGCTGCAGGGGAAGAGTCATACACGCGAAAACTGCTCAGCAGAGGTATCGACCGCATTGCGCAGAAAGTAGGTGAGGAAGCTGTTGAAGTGGTGATCGCTTCCAAAAACAAAGATGACGAAAAGCTGAAGGGCGAAATGGCCGACTTGCTGTATCACCTTTTTGTTTTGATGCACCATAAGAATATCCGACTCCATGAGGTGAGCGAGGTGCTATGGCAACGTCACAAATCCGCGGGCCAGATAAAGTGAAACTTACTCATCTTCATTATTTTCGTCGGCTGGCAAAAGCTCATTTTCAGGCAATGGCAATGCCTCCACATTTTTCAACTTTCGTTGGATGGCCCTTGTGCGTGTGCCTACCAGTTTTTCAATATCATCGCCGGCACCTTCGATCTTTTTCTTGGCTTTTTCTAAGATATCGCCAAATTGATCAAACTCAGTCTTGACCTGACCGAGGATTTTCCAAACCTCGCTGCTGCGTTGCTGAATGGCCAGGGTTTTGAAGCCCATCTGAAGACTGTTGAGAATAGCAGCCAGGGTAGTTGGGCCGGTAACGATGACCCTGTATTTTCCCTGCAATTCGTTCATAAGGGAAGGGTTGCGCACGGCTTCGGCATACAGGCCTTCGATAGGCAGGAACATGATGGCGAAATCGGTGGTAAAGGGCGGGTCGAGGTATTTGCTGCTGATATCGGCAGCAAATTTCCGCATGGCATTGGCCAGTGCTTTCGACGACTCTTCAACTTTGATCGGGTTTGCCTCCTCGTATGCAGTTTGAAGCCTGTTGAAGTCTTCAAGCGGAAACTTGGCATCGATGGGCAAAAATACAGGCTGATCGCTGTTGTCGCGGCCGGGCAAACGTATGGCAAACTCTACATGATCGCTGCTGCTGCGTTTGGTTTTTACGTTGGCTTCGTACTGCTCGGGTGCGAGTATTTGCTCCAATATTGCCGAAAGTTGGAACTCACCAACAATGCCCTTGGTTTTAACATTGGACAATACGCGCTTGAGGCCGCCCACATCCTGCGCCAGGGTCTGCATCTCGCCAAGGCCTTTCTGAACACTTTCGAGCTGTTTGCTCACCAGCTCGAACGATTGTCCGAGTCTGGTTTCCAATGTTTTCTGCAGTTTTTCGTCCACCGTTTCGCGCATCTTTTCGAGTTTCTGCTCCGTGCTCTGGATGAGCTCGCCCTGCTTGCGCTCGAGGTCGGCAAACTTCTGTCGCTGCAACTCATTGAAATCCTTTACATTAGAGGTAAACTGCTCTTGAAATTCCCTTAAAACCCGGGCCATACTGTCGCGGCCTTCCTGGGCGTTCCGGTTGAGTTGTTCAGCCAGCAGTGTCAACTTTTCATCCAATTTTTGCTGCAATGTTTCGAGTCGGCGCTCGCCCGATTGTGCCTGTTCTTGTTGCTTCTGAGAAATTTCGACTAGCTGCTGACGCAGGGTCTCGCCAATGCGGTCGAAGTTTCTGCTCAGCTCTTCACGATTCTCCTTTGTTCCCTGGGCTGTGCGTTCGGCGAGCTGTCCCAGCTTCTCCTCGTTGGTGCGCGCCAATACCTGCAAGGCCTGGGTTTGTTGCTCCTGCATCATTTTCAGCTGATTGAGCTGATGCTGGTTAATATCGCGCAGGTTTTCGTTGAAGCTTCGGCTAAAATCGTTCAGGCTGCGTGCAAGCTCCTCGCGGTTCATCCTCAGGTTTTCGTTGATCTGGTTTTCAATGCGTTGCAGGTTTTTATCCAGTATATCTAGCTTGTTTTCGAGCTGCAGTAGCTTGCCGGTATCTTGCTTTCCGGTGCGCAGAAGAATCAGAGCAATGGCAACGACAACAAGTAGCAGGGTGATCAGGGCGATGGGTTCCATATTTATCAGGATTTGGTGTGCAAAGGTCGGAAAGGCCGGCGACAATACATGTCGTTAGGGCGAAAGTTTGACCTTGTGGCTGATGTTCCTTAATTTTGCAGCCCTAAATTACGTCAAACTTTCAATAACCTGAAATATGGGCAGAGCTTTTGAATACCGCCGCGCGGCCAAGGAAAAACGCTGGGATAAAATGTCGAAGGTGTTTCCGAAACTTGGAAAACTAATCACCATTGCAGCCAAGGAAGGCGGCCCCGATCCCGAAATGAATCCCAGATTGCGCAACGCCATCCTGAATGCCAAGGCCGAAAATATGCCCAAGGACAATATTGAGGCCGCTATCAAGCGTGCTGCGGGCAAGGATGCCGACACCATGGTAGAAGTGGTATATGAAGGCAAAGGCACTCATGGCGTTTTGATGTATGTGGAGTGTGCCACTGACAATACCACGCGTACAGTAGCCAATGTGAAGTCTTATTTTAATAAGGTAGGCGGATCGCTGGTTCCCAACGGGTCTCTCGAATTCATGTTTAGCCGCAAAGCGGTGTTTGAATTTAAGCCTAAGGCGGGATTAGACCTCGAAGAGCTTGAACTTCAGCTTATTGATGCGGGTCTGGAGGAGATCGAACAGCACGACAACGTGGTTTATGCCTATGCCGACTACAAAGATTTTGGTAACTTGCACCATGCCATTGAGGAGCTTGGGCTGGAAATCATTAAGGCTAACCTTCAGCGTTTTCCTGTAACGCCAGTTGAATTTTCCGAGGAACAACGTGCAGATATTGAGCGTCTTATCGATCGCATCGAGGAAGACGACGACGTGCAGGCAGTTTATACCAATATGGCCTGATCTAAAATTTGGCCTATGAAAGCGGGATGCTACCTGATAAGGGTCAGCGTTCCGCTTTTTGTTTTGTCCAGTAGGACCGATTCGCCCTCACTGGTGTAGCGAATCTTCCAGACGTAAACTCCCGCCGGAGCATCCTGTCCTTTAAACCTGCCGTCCCAGCCCTCCTGATAATCACGGGTTTCGAAAACCAAAGTTCCCCAGCGGTTGTAGATCTGCAAATGATACGTTGGAGGAACTAACGGCCCAAAATAAGGCTTGAAGACGCGGTTTTCCACGATGGCCGAACCGGGGCTGAATGCATTGGGAATGGGCAGTTCAAGATCGCAGGGAAGAAGCACAACCTCGGTTTGACCTGTATTGGTACACCCGAATTCGTTGGTTACCAACAAAGAATAATCTCCCTGTAGTGTCCATGCAGGATTGTCGAACAGGAGATTAGGCTGTGTGCTGGTACCTCCTCCAGGCAGCGTCCACAGCAGGCTTTGCGGCGTGCCTTCAATGATTGGGTTGATTTCCAGTGGATTGCTGATACAACTTCGGATTGTTGCCGGAAGGTTGATTTGAGGAACGGGCCAAACAGTGGCCGAACCGCTGAGGAAGTTTGCGCCGACTGCGGCCTGGTGTTGTGTTTGAATCAATGACACTGGTTCCCATTTAAGAATGCTGGTGCCGGAGGTTAAGGTGTTGAATGTCAGGTTCATCATTAAGCCTCCGCCTGGCATACTCATCCCGTCCGCTTTTTCGAGTGTTAACCTTACAAGGCCGGTCTGATTGGTTAAACTAAGTGAAGCCGATTGCAGATAGGCCGACAACTGGTTGAAGCTGCTTAACTGAAGCAGTCGGTCGTCGTATTTGATTTCGAGGATGATGCGTGTGGCTGCTGCAAAACCATCGGTTGATATGGGTATATTGAGCACCTTTCCCTGACAACCGGCATCTTGTCCTGCACTGATATTCACAGCGAGTGCCTCAATGATTAGGGTTTGCTGAACAATGCAGCCGTTGGCATCGCGGACGAAAATTGTCACGGGCCCTGCCGGCAGACCATTGAATTCCTGGTTGGATTGCCAGGCCGTGCCATCGAGGGAGTATTGCAGTGGCGCAGGTCCCTGTGCCAAAACTTTCAGAATGGCATTGTTAAATCCGTTTGAGGCCGGAATGTGTTGAATCTCAATAATTACAGGGCCGGGCTCCGATTCAATCACCGCATTTTCATTGCTTAGGCAACCAAATAGGTCTTTTATTAACACCGTGTAGTTGCCTGGCTGCAGATTGATGAAAAGACCTTCGTCCTGCCAATCAGTTAAACCTTCGAGTTTGAATCGGTACGGTGGTTTACCCTGAAGGCCTGTTGCAGTGATGGTGCCAGTTCCTCCGTTACACCCGGCATTGGTTTTTTCAAGCGTGAGTCCAAGGTTTTCCGAAACGCGCATCAATACGTTTTCAGATCCTACCATCGAAGGGTTTGCGCAAGCATAATCCGAGATCAGTCGGCACTGCACCTGATCGTCATCGGAGGGTGTGTAGCTGAACAAAGGTTGATTGCTCAAGATCTGGCCATTGACAAGCCACTGGAAACCAGGATTATCACCTCCGTTCTGCCAATTTGCCTCGAAATCTATAGCTGTTCCCTGGCAAACTTCCTGTTGACTGGCTGAGATGCTGATTGCTGGGATAAGCACCGGCAGCGTATTGATCGTCACAGGTTCTGAGTTTACCTGCTGAGGCGATGCGCAGGCTACAGAGCTGGTAAGTAAACAACTAACTTGCTGATTAACTGCTGCAGTAAATTGAATGCTGTTGCTGTTCGTCCCTAAAGGTTGTCCGTTCAGAAACCATTGAAACACATCCGAAGGCCCGGTTTGGTTCAGCTGCGCCGACACAACCACTGTTTCGTCCTCACAATATTGCTGTTGAGCGGTTTGGATGATGACTGAAGGTTGAAAAGTTGACGTTACATCGAAAGTAAGCGGTGGTGAGCTTGCCGAAGGGCTGCTTAGGCATTGCTCGGACGAATACATAATACAGTTTACAACATCCTGATTTGCTGGTGTATAGTGGAAAGAGGCTGCACCGGCGCTTTGTTGAACACCGTTGACATACCATGCGTATTGCGGGTCGTTTCCGCCGTTCACAGGGTTGGCTGTGATGCTTACCGGAGTGCCTTCGCAGATACCATTGGCTGAAGCCTGTATGGTGACGGAAGGCGCAAGCAAGGTATTGACCTGCATGGTGATGGTGTCGGAGAAAACGGCTTGCGGTTGCGCGCAGCTCAGGCTTGAGTTCAGTCTGAAATATACTTTGTCGGTGTTTTGGGGGACATAGGTAAACGATGTACCGTTATATTGAGCGATGTTGTTTACAAACCATTCCACGGAGGGTTGGTTACCCCCTCCACTAAAAACGGCGTTAAAAGTTGCCTGGTTGCCCTGGCATACAGAATTGTTTTGCGTTTGTACCTGAGCTGTTGGTTGAACAATGCCGCTTACATTGAAGGTCAGGCTGTTGGAGCTAACTGTTTCAGGGTTGGCACAACGCTCCGATGAGGTCATTTGGCAATAAACAACATCGCCATCAGCGGGTATGAAACTAAGGATGTAGTTGTTTGCCCCTGATACAGCTTGTCCGTTTTTAAACCATTGAAAAAGAGGTTGCTGACCCTGATGGCTAAAGGTTGCTGAAACATTGGCCAGCTCACCCGAACATAAGGTGTTTGTTGGGGTATTGATATTTATAACCGGCTGAACCAGAGGCAATACGGTGATATTTACGACAGGAGAAAATGCCATGGGACTCGTTACACAACTCAGCGAGGAAGTGGCAAGCAGGTTGATCTGGTAGGTTCCCGGTGTTGGGGCATACCAGTTAAAGGTCTGGTTGACCTGCCCGTTATGAATGTTGTTGACCATCCACTGGTAAGTGGGGTTGCTTCCTGCGTTAATAAAATTCGAGCTGATGATGATGGGTTCAGTAAAACAAACAGAATCCTGCAGGGGCTGAATACTTGCCTGCGGCTGAAGAGGCTGACTGACAGTCATCTGAACCGGCGTAGAAACAACAATTGCCGGCTGTGCACAGGCTTCGGAGCTGGTGAGCTGGCATTGCACCTGATCGCCATTGGCAGGCTGATAGCTGAAGTTTGGGCTGTTTATACCCTGGCTGATGCCGTTGACCAGCCAATCGTAAGACGGGGCAATGCCCTGACCACTCTGCGACTGAACACTGAAACTTGCGGTTTCGCCCTGGCAGAGCTGATTAGAGGAGGCGGCGATCTGAACCTGAGGTACGATGAGGTCGTAAACGGTAACGCTCACATCAGCACAGGCGCTTGGCGGGCAAAGCCCTGAAACGTATTGGGCGAAATAGGCAGTGCTTTGCTGCGGAGCGCTGATTGTTAGTGGATTACCTGTCCCCATGGGGTTGGCACCACAAGATCCTGAATACCAAAGCAATTGCTGTCCGCTGCCACCCTGGGCTGTGAGGGTGATGTTGCCGGCACTGTTCAGACAGAGCTGGGTAGTGCTGGCAGTTACTGACTGGGGAGCAATGGCCAACGGATCAATTTGAAGTGAAATAAGCTCGGATAGAGCGGGTGAGTTGATGGCACATTGTTCTGAAGAACTCAAACGCACGCTCCACTGATCTCCTGGCAAGGCATTGATTTGCAGTTGGTTAATTAGAGTGCTGCTGTATAGCTGACCATTCCTAAACCACTCGTAAGAAGGGTTTTGTCCGGCATTTTGCGCCTGAGCCGTAAGCTGAATGCTAGTGTTTTCGCATGCCGCCAATTGAGAGGCTTGCAACTGAACGCTTACGGTAAGGTTTGGCAAGACATTGATTTCTATTGTATTAGATGTGGCCGGATTGCCTGAGCTACAGCTTAGCGACGAATTGAGCGCAAGGTTAACTAAGAATGTTCCCGGCTGGTCGAACAGGTAGATCAATTCAGGTTCATTGCCTGTTAAGTTTCCGTTGACGAACCATTGATAAGAAGGACTCTGGCCGCCATTGACTGCGTTGGCCATGAATGTCAGGCTTGTGCCCTGACATACCGGACCATTGTATTGTGCGGCCTGTATGCTGGCCGAAACGGGAAGGTTTGGAATAACCTGAAGAGTAACGGCGTTGGATGTTACTGTTGGTTGAGAAGCACATGGAGCGCTGGAAGTGAAAATACAGTCAATAGCATCGCCATTGACAGGATTGATGAGCATGTATGTAGGTTGTGTGGCGCCATTGATAGCTATCCCATTGCGTCTCCATTGGTAGCCCGGGCTGTTTCCTCCGCCTGATGCATTTGCGTTGAAAGTAACTGATTCGCTCTGACAAACCTGTGTCTGCGATGATGAGATGCTGATCAGGGGCTCTACTTGCTGCATTACAGTTACCTGAATCACATTCGAATTTTCGAAAGGAACAGATGCACATGTTTCACTGGAAGCCAGCCTGCAATAAACATTCATGTCGGCAAATACCGGCAGGCTGAAACTGTTTCCTGTGGCACCCGAAGCGGGCGAGCCATTCACAAACCATTGGTATTGTGGGTTGTTGCCTTGTCCGGAAATTTCGATTATAATGAAGGTTACCGTACTGCCCTGACAAACTTCTGTGGCGTTTGAGCCAATGCGTAAGGTAGGTATAATTAAGGGATTAACGGTCAAGCTAATTTGATTGGAAGTGGCCTGAGATGGGTTGGCGCACTGGGCACTGCTGGTGAGCACGCAACGCACCTGATCTCCGGGTTGCCATCCTTCACCCGAAAACACGGGGGCATTGTCGCCAGTCAGGTTTCCATTTTTAAACCATTGATAAACAGGGCTCGAACCGCCGTTGACAGGTGCTGCGGTGAAGGTAACACTTTCGTTTTCGCAAATGTTGGTTTTGTTTGCAACAATGCTTACTTCAGGCTGAACCGTCGGCAACACGGTTATCGTCACGCTCTTGCATTCGCTTACGTCACAACCCGGGGTTTCCCAGCGTACATAATAAGTTGTTGTTTGCTGGGGTGCAGGTATCTCGATATCAGTTCCTGATCCAATAGGTGTGCCTCCGCAACCACCAGAATACCAGCGTATTTCGCTGCCTGATCCCCCAAAAGCGGTGAGCGCAATGGTTTCTGTTGAGCCACTGCAAACCTGTGTAACAGAGGCCGCAGCCGAGCTGGGAGTTATCGCTGCAGGTAGTACGCTTATGACTACCGGCCCGGCTGAAACTTGCGGTTGCGACAAACAAAAGGCATTGGTCTGGTATTGTACGGCAATCTGGTCGCCGTTTGTAGGAGCGGTCAGGGTATAAGTTGAACTATTCGTCCCGGTTGGCTGTCCGTTTCGGTACCATTGAAAACTGTTGTTGCTTGCTGTGTGCGAAGGCGTTGCAACAAAACTTATGCGCTGGCCAGGGCATACTTCGGGGTTGGTTGGACTAAGGTCGAGTGTGAGGGTTTCGAGCGGACTGAATGTAATACTTACGAGATCGGTATTGCAGCCCTCTATACTCCAGCTGAATATGTACGTGCCGTATTCGGGAACAGAAACAAGGTTGTTTGGGCTGTATATTCCATTGGCGAAAATTGGAAACTCAAGTGTACCTGGTGGCATTTCCACTGTCAGCCAAAAACCTTGCCCGGAATGCGGTGCATTGGCCTGCAGGTTGGCCGTTTTTGTATTGCAAAGCTGCTGATCGGGGCCGGCATCAGGAGGCGGGTTGACAGTAATGGTGTAGGTTGAAAAATTGGTGCCAGTACAGGAGGAATTGTCAACAGTATAGGTTAGTATTGTTGTCCCGGAAGCGTAAGTTTGTACGAAACCTGAAGTGTTTATCGTAGCAACTGATGGATTGCTACTCGTCCATATACCGCCTGGAGTACCTGTGCTTTGATAGTTGCCAGTCTGGTTAAGGCACAGCAAGGCCGGACCTGATATGATACCTGGGTTGCAGGGATTCGCCGTTACAGTAATCATTACTGCATTCGAAAGGTTTGTTGTAGCACAGGTAAGGCTTGATTGAAGGCTGGCTGTGACGGTGGCCGAGCTATTAAATGTCCAGTTAAAAGTTGTACTGCTACCGGTTTGCTGTGCCACCCCATTCACATACCATGTGATAATGGGGTTAGTGCCAGGATTGTTAATGGTAGCGGTAAAGGTGACCTGTGTTCCGGTGGTTACATTTTGTGCGCTGCTGTTGATACTTATGGCAGTTGAAGGCACGGGATTGGCGGCCGATGCTGAGGCATAAAAATTTTCATTGTACGCCCTACCACGCGCAGGGCCGCTGCCCTGGTCGATATCATCCGGTCCGTAGCGGTAAGCATAAATTCTGTAATAATACTGACCACCGCAGGGTATCGGAGGAACTCCTAGAAGGTTGTCAGTAAAAGTGATGTTGTTTGTTCCGTTAATGAGTCCTATAGCAATTGCATTTTCAAGCATATTGCCAATCCCATATACTACACCATCCTGAGGTGGTTGGAAAGTATTGGTTGTGCTGCGAAGCACCATATAGCCCTGCACATTATCTGAAGGATAAGCATCCACCATGGCATTCCAGCTGAGGCTTACCTGATTTGTTTGCGAATTGTAGATGGCGGTGAGTGAAGGGCTGATCCAATCAGGTTCGCGTAGCGTGCGCCAAAATGTACCATTCGCGCTACTATTCCCTCCATTGGGAAACCCAGGAAGATTTTTTAGCCCTTTTGTAGTTTGAACATTACCATTGATCAAACCTGTGAATCCAAATTGATTGATATTGGGAGGTTCGAGCTGGTTTACCATGAGTGCTTCGCCTTGTGAAAGCGGTTGGCGGTGGTTTAGTTTGGGACGTGATAAATCGGTCCAATAGGCGAAATTGACTGTCGTGTCCTGACGGTGGCCAAGGGCATGAACATGAGCCCCCGGGGCATTTCGAACCTGCACCATATCCGATGTTGCTGACAGGCTCATCGATGTCATACTTATCGAACCGCCCAACTCGTATTCAAAATAAGTCGTGTTTTCGAGCGAAAAAGCAATATGACCATCATGCTTATTCGGATTCAACTGATTGGAAAAAGTGCTATTGGTCGGCGTCCTATGAAAAAGAACAATTATAGTTCCTCTTCTCAAATTATTCCATACATCATGATTCTTAAACCTGACAAATGGCTGCCAATTGCCCCCGCTGCTATTGTCCCTGATGGTAAAACCCCTTAAATCAACATTATCCTGTGTTACAATTAATTCGGTCCACTCTTCAATGTCAAAATTGGAATCCCTGTAGCTATTAACCACCACCGGAGGTGTCTGCCCGAACAAAATATTGGCATTATGCAATAAGGCCAATATCAGCAGTAAAGTAAGCGACGATAACTTAAACGTTATGATTTTGGCTTTGTGATGAGCCCCCATAATTTGTAACAACGAGAATATTAAAGAAAATAGCCCGCTCTGCCGCTCACATCCGTTTCCGGCAGACCTGCAAATGTAAAACATCTGAAGCTTACCGTCCAAGCATCAATGAAATGGCTTTTATTGATCTTTCATGGTTTAGGAAAGGAACGGCGATTCGGTAAAACCTCCGGTAGCATTGCTTCCGGTCACAGATTAGGGGATAAATTGCCTTCAATTTTTTTAAAAAAACCTTAACGTTCTGTGATGCAACGGTATGGTATATCGACTCAATCTAAACAGCGTTGATTTTAGTTTAGATTTATGAAAGTGCTGACCGGAATATTGCTTGCCATATCAATGCTGTTGGCACTGAGGCTTACTGGGCCGGCAGCCGACAGCATAGCAACCAATCCTGGTATCGCACTCTCAGAGCATGGAGAGCTTGATCCTGAGGTGTTTCGGGTAATGGATCAGCTGATCAACGGCAATACTTTTGAATTCAGGAATAATGATACTTGTGCCAGACTAACTTTTCGAAACGGCAGTTTTGTTTTGGTGTGCCAAACCTCTGCTGATGCCCAGCCGGAAACTCTGTATGGCAGCTACTATTTCGCAAAGGATAATGTGGTCGGAAGTCCGGTGGTAATGTTGCGTCGTGCAAAGGCCGGCCAACTGATTATCAGCCAAAAAAATGGTCCGCTTTCCTTTGCTCATCAAATGCTTTCACTAAATGCTTCCCTAAAAATCGATTGCAATGAAAAGCAGGAAGCTTTCGACTTTCCACGCATCCCTGATTGTCTGATATTGAGGGGATTTCATGTTTATAAGCTGCGTTCAAAAAAATAATATTTCCATTCTTTTTATTGGCTGTTTTAGGATTAATTGCCCTAATTTTGCGCGTCGTTTCAAAATCACTAAATATGGACAGCGACCCTTATCCCGCGAGTAAGTATGTTTAACCAGGCTGTATAGGGCGCTGCGGCTTCCTTGCAGCCACAAAGCAAGGAGGCCTTTTCATGGTAACTGTTGCAGGAAATTTTACCGAGCTTATCCGTCGCAAAGACTGGAAAGCATTGAAGATGAGCATCGAGCACATGGATGCCGTCGACATCGCAAACCTCATCGAATATTTAGAAGAAGAGGAGGAAATTGTTGTTTTCAGGCTGCTCAACCGCAACCAGGCAAAAGAGGTGTTTCAACTGCTTTCGCACGAAAAGCAGGAAGAACTCATCGACGGACTTGCCCACAAAAATTACAAACTTTCCGAACTGCTCAACGATATTGAGCCCGACGACCGAACGGCGTTTTTCGAAGAATTGCCGGGCAATGTACTTCAGCCACTGATACAACTACTTTCGCCCGAAGAGCGCAAAACTGCCGTTCAGCTTCTTGGCTATCCCGAGGATAGTGTGGGCCGACTCATGACGCCCGAGTATGTAGCCATACGACCTGAGTGGACCATAGATCGGGCTTTTGCGCACATTCGTCGATACGGCCGTGATTCGGAAACGCTCAACGTGGTTTATGTTGTGGATGAGCAATGGCGACTCATCGACGACATTAAAATTCGCGAACTCATTTTTGCACATCCAGAGCAGCTGGTAAGTGAGTTGATGGATCGCAAGTTTGTTGCGCTCAAGGCCTTTGATGATCAGGAGAAAGCGGTAAAAGCTTTCAGGGATTACGACAGGGTGGCGCTTCCAGTTGTGAATAATGAGGGTGTGCTGGTAGGTATTGTCACCGTGGACGACATCATGGACGTAGTTGAAGAGGAGGCCACCGAGGACTTTCACAAATTCGGTTCGGTAAGCGATACCATTGGCAATCCCCTGAGGCAAACGGTAGCCTTTCTTTACAAAAAACGCATCACATGGCTCATAGCGCTCGTTTTTATGAACGTTTTCAGCGGGGCGGCCATAGCCAGTTTCGAAGGTGTAATCCAGACAATGGTTTCATTGGTGTTCTTTTTGCCACTCCTCATCGACAGCGGAGGCAATGCCGGTTCGCAGTCGGCCACCCTAATGATTCGTTCCCTGGCTGTTGGCGATGTTAAGCTATCCGACTGGTACATGCTCATCGGCAAAGAGGTGTTTGTTTCATTTTTTCTCGGCCTAACTATGGCACTGGGCGTTGCCGCGGTTGCCAGCTTCCGTTCGCCTGAAATCATTGCCGTTGTTGCCATTACTATGGTTCTGGTGGTAATGAGTGGCAGCGTCATAGGCATGCTGTTGCCCTTTATTTTTACACGATTCAATATTGACCCTGCTGCTGCAAGTGCTCCGCTTATCACTTCAATAGCCGATATCACTGGAGTAATCATCTATTTCTCAGTCGCCAACTGGTACCTAAGCCTTTGACGACAGAAGCTGTTTTCTTAAGCGCGATATAAATCGGATGTTTCTGATATGCAGAAAACAAGCTGCCTTGATTGGTTAAGGCTTCTCAATTCTGTTAAATTTTTCATTAAGATAAGGATACGCATAATTACGTATTGATTCTAGCATCCGGCCTTGATAATTTTAAGGCCGTAAACAACAAAAACAACAAAGATTATGCGCACAAGAACATTTATTACACTTATGGCAATTGCTTTGGGCCTGAGCAGTTGCCAGATGATTCAGTCGATACCCGTAAAAACCATTGGCATTGGCGAGACGGGTGTCATTCAAACGCCGGTGCTTGCTGAGCTTGAAGTGAGTGCCACGAAATACACTCAAACCATTCAGGTTAAAAAGGCAAAGACACCCGATGAAGCTAAAATGATGGCGGTGGCTCAGGTGCTTAAAGACACCAAGTCGGACGTTTTGGTTGAGCCGCAGTACGAGCTTACCCGTAAAGGGGGAAAAACCTTCGTCACGGTTACATCCTATCCTGCCTTGTATAGGAACTTCCGATCGATGATCCCTGAGGATGAATACATATTGGAGCATATGCGTTTCCGCAGGGCAGAAGTAACCGAGGGTTCGGCCGCCATGATGTCGCGAAAAAAACGCAGGTAGCAATCTGTCAGCCCGAAAATAGCTCAATAATAAAAAAAATAACGTGAAGGCAGCGGTGCGATACCTGCTGCCTTTGTTTTTGTCAGCGGCTTAGTTTTTAATTGGCGGGTCTAAGCGTGGCGCGGAGCTAAAAGCGCTATTTTTGCATTAACCCTAAAGCCATGTCGAACATCCCGGTGAGCATCGAAAACGCCCTTGAGTGGTATACGCCCGACGAGCGCAAAGAGATTTTGCACCGCTACAGGCAGCTCATCGATGTTTGGCACACACGAAAAAATACCAGCGATCGGTGGATGGTGCGTAAGGCCTTCAGGCTGGCTGCTGCGGCACACCGCGATATGCGACGCAAGTCGGGCGAGCCATACATCTATCACCCCATTGAGGTAGCAACCATTGCTGCAGGCGAAATCGGACTCGGCCGAACCTCCATCATTTGCGCCCTTTTGCACGATGTGGTGGAAGACACCGAATACAAGCTTACCGACATCCAGTCGATGTTTGGTGAGCAGATTGCCCGCATTATCGACGGCCTGACAAAAATCGATACCATGGTTGAAGGTACAAATGTGGAAAGCCTTCAGGCCGAAAATTTCAGAAAAGTCCTGTTGACCCTGTCTTACGATGTTCGGGTTATTCTCATAAAACTTGCCGACCGCCTGCACAATATGCGGACGCTCGATTCGATGCCCCCGGTCAAACAATGGAAAATAGCCAGCGAAACAACCTATTTGTTTGCTCCGCTGGCCTATAGGCTGGGCTTGTATGCCATTAAAAGCGAACTCGAAGATTTAGCCTTAAAATACACTGAGCCAACGATATACGAGAATATTACCAACAACCTCGAAGCTTCCAGGCCGCAACGGCAGGCTATGGTTGAAGAGTTTGTTGCTCCCCTCAGGGAGACGCTATTAGCCATGGGCATGAAAGGTCGCATTTTCATGGCTGAGAAATCGGCCTCGTCGATTTGGCAAAAAATGAAGGACAAGGAAATTCCTTTTTCAGAGGTACACGACACATATGTAGTGAGGTTTGTGATCGATTGTCCGCTCGAAGTAGAGAAAATGGAATGTTGGAGGGTTTATGCAGCCATAACGCAGCACTACCGGCCAAATAGCACCCGCCTGCGCGACTGGATTTCGTTGCCCAAGGCCAACGGTTACGAATCGCTGCATGCCACCGTGATGAGCCGTTCGGGCAAGTGGATCGACGTACAGATAAGGTCGGAGCGCATGGAAGAAATTGCCGAGAAGGGTTATGCGGCCTACTGGAAATACCGCGACCAGCCCAACAGCGAGAGCGGCCTCGACGAATGGCTGACAAAGGTGCGCGAACTGCTGACCTCCGACGATGCTTCGGCTCTGGAGTTTATCAACGATTTCAAACTCAATCTGTTCTCTGACGAAATTTTTGTTTTTACCCCCGGCGGCGATATGATCACCCTGCCAAAGGGTGCCACTGCCCTCGACTTTGCCTTCAGCATCCACAGCGAGCTTGGGAGCAGATGTATTGGCGCCAACGTAAATCACAAGCTTGTCCAGCTCAATCATCAGCTGAGTTCGGGCGATCAGGTGGAAATCATTACAAGCAAAAACCAGGTTCCAAAGGAGGAATGGTTCGATTATGTGGTTACGGCCAGGGCAAAAAGCCGGCTTAGGGAATCGATACGAGAATATCGCAAGGGCTTTAAAGACGAGGGAAGACGTAAGCTCGAAGAGTATTTCAAACAGCTTTCGCTCGAGCCGTCAAAAGCCAACATCAACCGCGTAATTGAGAGTGAGGGTCTCGAAGGCCTTGTCGATTTGTACTACTTCGTGGCCATCGACCGCATCAACTTCCAACGGATGAAAGTGGTATTCCAACCCGGAAAACCAAGTCAGGGCATTTTGCGATACATCACAAACCCCTTTGGCCGAAGCCGTCAAACCGACAAAAACACTGGCAACGAGCAGGATACACGCAACGGCGGCACAGTATTCAAACCTGGCGTTCTTGGCGAAGACATTGCCAGCCTCGACTATATCGTTTCTTCATGCTGCAACCCCTTGCCCGGCGATGATGTTGTGGCCCTTTCGTTTCAGGGCGAGCCCATGCACATTCATCAGGTGAATTGCCCAAAGGCCATCAACCAAATGTCGCAGTATGGACAGAACATAGTGAAAGCCAAGTGGAAACGCTCGGAAGACCTCATGTTTCTGGCGGGGCTCAAAGTAACGGGCATCGATGGAGTAGGCTTCATCCATCGGATGACCAAGGTTTTATCTATCGACATGGGCCTCAATATCCGCAACTTCCAGCTCGAAAGCTCAAATGGTCTGGTAGTGGCCCATATAGCCATATATGTAAAAAATGCATCATCGCTCACCGAGGCGATCGAAAGACTGAAAAAAGTGGAGGGAATCCGAACGGTTACCCGCCTGAAAAACATTCCCGAAACAAGCTGAGTAGCAGCAGCTCCCTTGTATTGTTGATAACTTCCCTGATCTTGTGAGTGGTTTCAATCGCCCTAGCCCGCGACAAATTATCTAACTTTGCTGGAAGGCTGTATTATTTATATAGCTCATAATCAGTAAATTAATCGCAATTTATGTTTCTTGTTTTCGATACTGAAACCACCGGTCTGCCACGCGACTGGAATGCTCCCAAAAGCGATTTTGCGAACTGGCCAAGGGTGGTTCAGCTTGCCTGGCAGTTGTACGACGAATCAGGGAGGCTTCTCGATGCCAACGACCTTATCATACGACCCGAAGGTTTTACTATCCCTTTTAATGCCACAAAGGTGCACGGCATTAGCACCGAATATGCCCTCGAGCACGGCCTGCCGCTAGCTCAGGTGCTCGAAATCTTTCGATCGGCGCTTGGCAGGGCTTCTATGCTCGCCGGACACAACCTGAATTTTGATACCACTGTTCTTGGTGTCGAATACCTTCGGATGGGCTTTTCCGACCCGATGGAAAACCTGCCTGTGCTCGACACTTGCACCGAAGACACTGCTGCCTTGTGCCGATTGCCGGGCGGGAAAGGAGGTAAGTTTAAACTGCCCAATCTGGGAGAGCTTCATCAGTACCTGTTTGGCGAAGGCTTCGACGAGGCCCATAATGCCGCTGCCGACGTGGAGGCCACGGCGCGTTGTTTCCTCGAATTGCTCCGAACCGGTACCTATGCTCCGGGCCAGGCCGGACTTACTGCCCAGCTCATCGACAACTTCAGAATTGCCAATCCGCAACCCATTGAGGCTGCCGGAGTGGCTGTGCGTTCTAATAAAACTGCTGAAGCTCAGACAACAGATTCGGGAAAAGACGTTGAATCAGACGCTGGACCGGGGAATGAGCTGGCCGCAAAATTTGCCCATCTTCGGACGCACAGCACTTACACCTTGCTCAATTCTACCATCGAAATAAAGGAACTCGTACAACGTGCAGCCAGCTACAATATGCCGGCAATAGGGCTAACCGACACAGGCAATTTGATGGGAGCCTTCGAGTTTATCGACGCTGTTCAACAAGTAAACAAGTCAAGGAAAGCGCAAAACGGAAGTGAAGGCTTTCGGCCATTGAAAGCTTTATTAGGAACTGAATTTAATCTGTGCCGTGAACACACAAACAAAAGCCGGCAGGACAATGGTTTTATCCTTCCCGTTTGGGCTAAGAACCTGCAGGGATACCGAAACATGTCCTACCTCAGTTCCATCTCCTTTACCGATGGCTTTTACTATGTTCCGCGCATCGATAAACAATTGTTGATCAGGCACAAAGAGGGTTTGATGGTTAGCAGCGGAAGCTTGCAGAGCGAGGTACCTCACTTATGGCTAAATGTTGGCGAACAGCAGGCCGAAGAGGCTTTGTTGTGGTATAAGGAGATTTTTGGCGATGACTTCTATATCGAAATCAACCGACACGGCCTTGAGGAAGAGCAGCATCTGAACAAATGGTTGCTGGCGATGGCTGCACGGCATGCGATAAAATACTTTCCATCGGGCCTTGTGCACTATCTGGACAAGGAGGATGCCGATGCGCACGACTTTCTGCTGTGCATAAAAGACAACAGCAGGAAAGACGATCCTGTGGGCCGCGGCTACGGCTTCAGGTTTGGTTTTCCTAACGATGAATTTTATTTCAGGACTCCAGAGCAGATGGCCTCGCTTTTTGCCGATATGCCGGAGGCTTTCGACACCATTGAAGAGATCATTGAGAAGACCGAGGCCTACTCGCTTAAACAAGACATTTTGCTGCCCGTTTTCGAGATACCCGCGGATTTCGTCGATCCGCAGGATGCCATTGATAACGGAATACGTGGGCAGAACAAATACCTGAGGCATCTTGCATATGAGGGTGCCCGCAAACGCTATCCTGAACTTACAAACGAAATTATTGAAAGACTCGATTTTGAGCTTGAAACCATTTCAAAAACTGGTTATCCCGGATATTTCCTTATCGTTCAGGACCTTATAGCTGCCGCACGCAATATGGGCGTATGGGTGGGACCTGGTCGCGGTTCGGCGGCTGGCTCGCTAGTAGCCTATTGCATTGGTATTACAAACGTAGATCCTCTGCAGTATGGCTTGCTGTTTGAGCGTTTCCTGAATCCCGAACGCATCTCGATGCCAGATATCGATATCGATTTTGACGACGAAGGACGTGCATTGGTAATTGATTATGTGACAAAAAAGTATGGTCAGAACAAGGTCGCACAAATCATTACTTACGGTACGCTGGGCACCAAGTCGGCCATGCGCGATGTGAGCAGGGCAATGGGCAAGGAACAGATATACGCCAACAAATTGGTGGCCTCGGCCAACAACATCAAGCTTGGCGACTTCTTCAGCCTTAGCGAAGAAAAACTAAAGGAAAAATACAGGCCTGAGCAGCTTGAGGCAGGCTATTCCATGAAGCGCAAAATGGAGGAGCAAAGCGAGGAAGGTCGCATTCTCAGGGCTACACTCGCGCTCGAGGGCTTAGTGCGCAATACAGGTATTCATGCCTGCGGCATTGTCATCACGCCCACCGATCTGCGTGAACTGGTGCCGGTAACCATTTCAAAAGATTCCAACCTCTGGGCCACCCAATTCGAAAATGCCGTAGCTGAGTCGGCGGGCCTTCTTAAGATTGATTTTCTGGGTCTGACAACCCTATCGCTGATTCGTGATACGATTGCCCTGATTCGTAAGCGGCACAAAAAATCCATCGATCCGGAGGAAATACCCCTCGATGATGCCAAAACCTACACACTGTTCCAGAAGGGCGAAACCATAGGCATTTTCCAGTACGAAAGTGCAGGCATGCAAAAGCATTTGAAGGAGCTCAAGCCTACTTCATTCAACGATCTTATCGCCATGAACGCCCTTTACCGTCCAGGACCGATGGCCTACATTCCCAGTTATATTAATCGTAAGCATGGCCGCGAGCAGGTAACGTACGACCTGCCGGAAATGCGCGGAATACTTGAGGAAACCTACGGCATCACCGTTTATCAGGAGCAGGTGATGATGCTGTCGCAAAAGCTGGCGGGCTTCACCAGAGGCGAGGCCGACACCCTCCGTAAGGCCATGGGTAAAAAGAACCGCGAATTACTCGACGCCCTTCATGCCAAGTTCCTCGAAGGGGGTAAAAAGAATGGCCATCCCGAGGATAAACTGAAGAAGATCTGGAACGACTGGCTTGCCTTTGCCAATTATGCGTTCAATAAGTCGCATTCCACCTGCTACGCCAAGATTGCCTTTCAGACAGCCTATTTAAAGGCCCATCATCCGGCCGAATTTATGGCTGCTGTGCTCAGTCACAACCTCGACGACATTAAGCAGGTGACTTTTTTCATGGAAGAGTGCCGCAGAATGAACCTAAAAGTACTTGGGCCGGATATCAACGAGTCGGATTACACATTTACGGTAAACAGCAAAGGCGAAATCCGTTTTGGCCTTGGCGCCATCAAGAATATGGGCGAGGCCGCCGTAAAAGGTATTATTGAGGAACGTCAGCAGAACGGACGTTTTGCAGGCTTTTCCGATTTTCTCACCCGCTCCAATCCGCGCACGGTGAATAAACGCACCATCGAATCGCTTGCCTTGGCCGGCGCTTTCGACTCGTTCGAGGGGGTGCACCGCGCACAGTTTTTCCACCGCGAAGGCAACGACAGCGCGACATTTCTGGAAAAAGCCATACGATGGGCCGAAAAGGTTGCAGAGTCGAAGGCAACGAGTCAATACAATCTTTTTGGCGAAGCCATCGAAACACAGGTGGCCGATCTTCCCATGCCAACATGCGAACCATGGCCCAAGGCCAAAGCTTTGCAAATGGAGCTAGAAACAATAGGCTTTTACGTGAGTGCTCATCCGATGGATGCGTACAAAAATGTCGTTAAGTACTTCACAAACATCGACATCCAGAAGCTAAACCAGACGCTTCAGTCACTCAACGGCAAAAGAGTGTCGTTCGCGGGTCAGGTTACCTCGGCCGAACACCTAACCTCAGCACAGGGCAAGGCATATGCCCGTTTCAGGCTGGAGGATCATGCTTCAGGCATCGATCTGGCATTGTTTGGAGAGTCATACCTGAAGTTCAGGCATCTGCTTTTGCAGGATGCTTTCCTTCTGGTTCATGCCACAACCACAGCTTCGTTTCGCGATCGCAACCAGTTGGAAGTCAAGGTTCTGGAAATTGAACTGCTTGATCAGGTGTTCGATAAAAGCACGAAGTCTGTTGTCATAACGATCGACCTGAGCAAGATGACCGAAGATGATCAGCTAAGCTTGAGTTCGCTGCTTCTTGGCAACAGGGGCAAGCACAAGCTGAGAATCAAACTTGTTGATCCGGCAATCAATAAGTTTTCGGCATCGGTTACCCCAAGAAACGTTCGCGTTGATGCTGTAGCGGTGTTACCTGAATTGGCAAAGCTCGATGCTTTACAAACTTCGTTTGAGTGAACAGAAAGTTTAAATCGGCCTGATAACCGACAAAGGTTTAATTTGCCAACTCTGCCTATCTTTGCAGCAAACCTAAAAATCCCCATAATGGCTCTCAACGTAACCGATGCAAATTTTGAACAGGAAGTAATCAAATCCGATGTACCTGTAATTGTTGATTTTTGGGCGGTCTGGTGCGGCCCTTGCCGGATTATCGGCCCCACTGTGGAAGAAATTGGTCAGGAATATGCTGGTAAAGCCAAAGTGGTGAAGCTGGATGTGGACAATAACCCACAAACGTCTTTGCAGTTTGGTATTCGCAATATCCCGACCCTTTTGTTTTTCAAAAATGGCCAGGTGGTCGACAAACAGGTGGGCGTTGTTCCAAAGCCTGTTTTGGTCAGGAAGCTAGAAGCTATTCTCTGATTATCAGAATAATTAGCATAAGTTTGGTTTGAAAGCCATTCAAACCCTGAATTCATATTACTATTCTGCCCAACGCATTGGAAAACAAACTCCTTCACGAACTGCTAACGCCTTTTGGCAGCCTCGAACTGCTTGCCCGTCAGGTTGTGGAAGGATTCATCACGGGTATGCACA
This sequence comes from Bacteroidales bacterium, assembly GCA_036759465.1. Taxonomy (GTDB): domain Bacteria; phylum Bacteroidota; class Bacteroidia; order Bacteroidales; family F082; genus JALNZU01. The sequence continues at coordinate 522 of DAIOUP010000001.1, read as the reverse complement.
AAAGCCCGTTTCACGGGTTTTCGGTCGAGTTTGCCGAACACCGGCTCTACAACCGTGGCGAATCGATCCGGCATATTGACTGGAAGTTGTTTGGCCGGACCGAAAAGTTGTTTGTAAAGCGTTTTGAAGAAGAAACAAACCTGCGTTGCCAGCTGGTTATCGACTGTTCAGGCTCGATGCGCTTCCCTAAGCGTCAGGATTTGCGGCCTGATAATCCCAATAAACTCCTTTTTTCAATTTATGCGGCGGCCAGCCTGAGCGAGCTGATGCGTAGGCAACGCGATGCCGTAGGCCTGAGTTTTTTTGACTCGGGTCTTGAACTGCACACTCGGGCCAGGACCAGCCGGGTGCACCACCAGATGCTCTTTGCCGAGCTGGAAAAACTCATTGGCCTGTCTCAGGTTGCAAAAGGTGAAACCACTGCTGCGGCCAAAGCATTGCACGAAATAGCCGAACGCACTCACCAGAGGTCTTTGGTGGTCATCTTTAGCGATTTGCTCGACAACACCCAGCCTGATTAAG